>CAVBPP010000190.1:0-4641 GCA_963597295.1 Paratractidigestivibacter sp.
GCGCGAGCAGGTGGAGCTTGTAACGCTGGCGCTGGTTGCGCGCGGCCACGTGCTGCTGGAGGACCTGCCGGGCACGGGCAAAACCTCGCTCGTGCGCGCGCTTTCCAAGTCGATTGATTGCGGCTTCTCGCGCATCCAGTTCACCCCCGACGTCATGCCCTCCGACGTTTCGGGCTTCTCCATATTCAACCAGAAGACGCGCGACTTTGAATTCCGCCCCGGCGGCATCATGAGCAACCTGGTGCTGGCAGACGAGATCAATCGTGCCTCCGCGAAAACCCAGTCGGCCCTGCTCGAGGCCATGGAAGAGCGCCAGGTCACCGTCGACGGCATCACGCACAAGCTGGAAGAGCCGTTCATGGTGCTGGCCACGCAGAACCCCATCGAGCAGTACGGCACCTATCCGCTGCCGGAAGCTCAGCTGGACCGCTTCCTCATCAAGCTTTCTATGGGATACCCGCTAATGGAGGAGGAAGTGAAGGTGGTGCTGGAGGTCGCCGCCGCCAAGGCGCGCATCCAGCCCGTCACTACCTCCGCCGACGTAGTTGCGCTGCAAGGCAAAGCCGAGGAAGTGCACGTTTCGCCCGCCGTCGCGCGCTACGCAGTGCAGGTGTGCGCCGCGACGCGCACCATGCGCGAATGCTCGTGCGGCGCAAGCCCCCGAGGCTCCATCGCACTCGTTTCGCTGGCACGCGCTCATGCCCTCATGCGCGGGCGCACCTACGTCATGCCCGATGACATCAAGTACTTGGCGCCCTACGTGCTTGCGCATCGCATCATCTTGACGCACGAGGCCAAGGTGGCCGGGCGCGATGCGGCCTCGGTCATCGCATCCATTTTGGATTCGGTGGCTGTGCCGCTTGCAGAGGATGCGCAGGCGTAAAGGCAGGTCAAAAAAAGATTTCTTATGGCAAATCCCAGACACAGCAGAAAGAAAATCTGGAAGGCCGCAGGCGTCGTGACCGTGCTGGCCGCCTTCGCGCTGATCGCGTTTTTCGTCGGCGATAGCGACTACAACGCCACCGGCATCGGTTGGGTGCCGCTCGTCATGGCAATATGCGCCATCGCGCTTGCATTCGTATATATTCAGGTGCTCAAACGTGGGCTCGAGGTGAACGCCGTCACCGAGCTGCACGACTGCCGACGTGGCGACGATATCGATTTCGTCATCCACTTCCGCAACAAAACGCCGTTGTTTTACTTCCGCATCGAGGCCTTCTTCTTCGTATCGGACCTGTTCGGCGGCGTGGCGTCGGAGGCTTCCACGACGCTTTCGCTGGCACCGTTCGAGCGCTACGACCTGCATTTTTCAACGAAGTTCGAGCATGTGGGCACCTATTCCGCCGGCATGAATCGCCTAGTCGTTTGCGATTTTTTGCGGCTGTTCACCGCCGAGGTGGGAAAACGTCGAGCCCAGATAGTACATGTGACGCCGCGCATCCAATCGCTTGAAAGCGTTGATTTGTCGAACGATTCGCAGACCGAGGCGCAACAGCCGCGCAAGTCTGTGTTCGCCGACTCGCTCGATTATGCCTACGTGCGCCCCTACGTGCCCGGAGACCCGCTGAAGACCATCCATTGGAAGCTTTCGGCGCGCACCGACGGCTACATGACGCGCTTGTTCGAGGAAAGCACGAATCCGGGCGTATGCGTCATCATGGATTTCTTCGCACCCGAAGAGAGAACGCCGTATCTGATGGGCATGTTCGATGCGGTCGTGGAAACTGCCATTTCGATAGCCCGTTATGCCCAGGCAGAGGGCTTTGAGACCGAAATTCGCTATGCGAACAAGGAAGACGAGCGCATCTGCCGCGAAACCTTCGCCGATTCAGAACTCGATGAGATGGTGGCTGACATGCCCTCCATCAGCAATGCCGCCGACAGGTCCGAGGCAGGCGTCGACCTGCTATCCGAGCAGCTGCGCCATCGTTACGGCAAGAACAACCTGGTCATGTGCACGGGCAATCTTTCGTCCAGAATGATCGAGACCGCCATTGAGGCTCGCATGCGCCGCCGTAACCCGATCATCTTCGCTGTGGCGCCGACGGATTTGGAGGGCCGGGAGCTTGACGAGTGGTGCGAGCCGCTCGCAAGGCTCGATGCGGCCAACGTTGGCTACAAGGTCATTAAAAGCTCCGATGACCTGGTCGGAGGTGATCTGTGATGGCGAAGCGCAATTCCGCGGAAAAGCCAGCACCGCGTCGTTTTCCACGTCGCAGCGCCGCCGAAATCGCCGGCGAGGCTGCCGCGCAGCCAACGGGCCGGCACTTGAGAACTTACGTGCGCGTGAGCATTCTGGACTTCCTGCTTGTGCTCATCGTTTCCACCTGCCTGGCGATGACCGTTTCGTTCGCGTTCGAAAGCGCACCCGACCTTCGCGGCAATGCGCTACTGGTGGCGGGGCTTTGCGCTCCTGAGCTGCTGATTCTGTTCTTCGGCGGAACGAGCCGCCGCGCCGTGCTGCCGAGCGCCATCCTGACCTGCACTTGGGTTGCGGTCGTCATCGCCGTCGCATGTTTCCTTACCGCGCCGACCCCGCTGTTCGTCGACGGGACGCTCAATGACGTTGCGGAAAGCTACTTGCCTTTCGCCGTCGTCATCGCCGTCGTTCCCATATTGGCGTACCTGCTGTCACGACGCGCCCTCGGCATGGTATTTCTGCTATTGCTGAGCGTTCTTGCTTGCTCATGGGTGCAATTCCTATATCGCGATTGGTCCGACAGCAACGGATTCGCCATAGCGGTCGTAGCCTACGCCGCACTGGCCATGCTGTTCGTGTATCAGACGTACCGCTCAAGCGTACTGTCGGCCAAGCGCGTGAAGAAAACCTCATTCATCGGCGTGTTCGCGTACGCGGCGGCCATCGCCTTGGCTTGCGCCGGCCTCGCGCTGGCGGTGTTCTTCTGCATCGTGCAGCCTGCGGGCTTAAAGACGTTCGACCTGCGCCCGTTCCAGGAATACTATTCGATGCCCATCGAACAGTATGCCGGCGTGTACGACAAGCAGCAGGTGGAAAACCCCGACGACACCACCAACAAAACCGACGACGAGATGAAGGATTCAAACCAGAACGCCGAAGGCGGGCCCGAGAAAGACCAGGACGACCAGCCGCAGCCAAACCCCCTGTCGAACGTGCAACAATTCCTGTCCCAGTTCAGTCCTGATAGCTGGGATCAAGAATTCGACGGCGTCAATTACGATCAGCTGAAGCTCGGCGCGTTTTTAGTGGCATTGGCGATAGTCGCCGTTGTGGCCGCTGCCATTGCCGCCCGGCGACACATTCGGAAGCGGCGGCTTGCGAAATGGTCTGAATTAGCACCGAAGGACCAGGTCAGGCAGATGTACGACTTCTTCTGCAATAGGTTTGGCAAGATGAAGATCGAACGTGCCGATACCCTGACGCCTATGGAGTTCGCCCTTGCCAGTCAACGACGCCTTGCCGAATTCTCGGAAGGCACGGGCGGCGTGAATTTCGTACGCATCACCGACATTTACCAGCGTTCGAATTTCGGCGTTGAAGAACCCAGTGCCGAGGAGCTTGCCGACGTTAAAGCTTATTACGGGGCGTTCTTCAAAAACGCGCGCCATCAGGTTGGCAATCTGAAATGGATTTGGAAGTTCTGGCGAATCTAAAAGCTTGCGGCGTATGCGGGCATCGGCGTTGCTGCAATGGTAGAATCAACATTCTGGAAGCGGCGCCCGTGATCGTTTGGGCGGCCCTCGCTTCCGCTGTTTTACCCTTTTTCGAGCTGAAAGGCGTGCAATCTCAATGGCATTGCCTGCTGAACAGAATCAATCTGGCGTGTTCGCCAAAATCACCGTTGTCGGATTCGGCCTGATCGGCGCCTCGTTTGCCGCCGCCGTGCGCGCAACCTGGCCGCAGACGCAGCTGCTCGCCGTCGATACCGACGACCGCACGCTTTCCGAGGCCATCTCACGCGGCTGGGCCACCCAATCCGCAAAGCCGGACGACCCGGCGTTCAAGGCTTTCGTCGAAGATGGCTGCGACCTGGTGGTCATCGCCACGCCCGTCGGGGTTGCGGAAAGCTACCTGGAAAACCTGGCCAGCTGGGATTTCAAGGGCATCATCACCGACACCGCCTCGACGAAGCACCGCATCGTTTCCATGGCGGCCGACGCCCTGCCGCATCCGCAAAATTTCGTGCCCGGCCATCCGATGGCCGGTTCCGAGAAGAACGGCATCGACGGCGCCCGCGCCGACCTGTTCAAGGGCGCATATTGGATTCTGTGCCCTGACGCCGCAACGCCGGCCGAACACTTCACGCAGCTTCACGAGCTGGTCACCGGCATCGGCGCGCGCGTGATCAGCCTGCCGCGCGATCAACACGACGCCGCCGTGGCAGTCATCAGCCACGTTCCGCATTTCGTCGCATCCAGCCTGGTGCAGTTGGCCGTTCGTCATTCGCAGGGTCAGGACGCGCTCATGCGCCTGGCGGCCGGCGGATTCAAGGATTCAACGCGCATCGCGGCCGGCTCGCCCGAGCTGTGGTGCGGCATCGCGTTCGACAACAAAGAAGCGCTCACGTCAGGCCTGCGCGAAATGCAGGGGATCATCGGGCAGTTCGCCGATGCGCTCGACGCCGACGATCGCGCGTCTCTGACCAGCCTTCTTGCCGAAGC
>CAVBPP010000191.1:0-4582 GCA_963597295.1 Paratractidigestivibacter sp.
AGACCTGCAGGTAGACGGCGTAGGCCAGCGTGCAGACGGCGCCGATGGCCGAGCCGACGACCGCCGGCAGCCCGGCGGGCTCGACCTCGTCGCCGCGCACGGCCATGACGACCGCGCAGGTGGCGGGGCCCATCAGGCACGCGGCGCCGACGATCGACGCCACCTCGAGCACGTTGTTCCACGCGGGCTTGGCGGCCATCATGTACGAGTGGGCGCACACGGCGGCCAGCACGACGCTGATGGCGATCGCGCACCAGGCGAGCGCGGCCGGCACGCGGCCCTCACCGGACTTGCGCAGCTTCAGGAAGTACACCAGCGCGACCACCACGAACACCACGATCGCGATCAGCTCCTGCGTGATGCCGGAGGTGATGTGGCCGAAGCCGTTGAAGATGCGCTCCCAATGCTGCAGGTGGAAGAACACGCAGATGCCGCCGACGGCCAGAAGCACAACCGACGCCACGCAAAGCGGCATCTGGGACTTCCTGCCCGCGCCGCGAAGCGCCAGCACGCCGGCGCCGCCGAAGGTGCCGCACGCCCACGCCGTCAGCGACGTGAACAGGATCAAAGGCCATTGCAGTTCCATTACAGATCACCGTCTTCCACAGCAGAAACGGACAGAATGCCAGCTCGGGCGACCGAAGCGAACCCGCAGGCCGCATCGGCCACGCGACCCGCGCCGCCAGATGCCAAACAAGAAAGCGAAACCAGCTTCGTCATTATTCGGCTCCCTTCCACTCGCGGTTGCGCAGGATGTACTTGAACGACGGGTTGTTGCCCACGTTGGGCAGCTCATGCACGTCGGAGTCCTTGTATTCCTGCACGCATTCCTTCAGCGTGATGCGGTTGTTCACCGTCTTCTCGTAGCTCGGGTCGCCTTTGGTCACGTCAACCACCCAGGGCGCCTCAAACGAATCGATGCCCTTGTCCAAATCGCCGAAGAAGCGGGCGCGGCCGCCGCATTGGGCGACGCATCCGGGCAGCTCGCCCTGCGCGATACGCTGCTCGCACAGCGTGCACTTCTCCACCACGCGCTCCTCCTCGTTCAGGTAGCGAACGCCGTAGGGGCAGCTCATCGCGCAGAACTGGCAGCCGATGCACTTCGACTTGTCGATCTGCACGGTACCGTCGGAGGCCACGTGCGAGGCCTCGGTCGGGCACACCTTCACGCACTCCGGGTCGGCGCAGTGCTGGCACTGCACGGTCAGGAAGTACAGCTCGATGTCGGGCCACGTTCCGCAGCCGCCCGCCTTCGGGTTGGGCCCTATGCGCAGCGTTTTGTTCCAAAAGTTGCCAATGGGCACGTTGTTCAGCGCTTTGCAGGCGACGCTGCAGGCCAAACAGCCGACGCAACGGTTCAAATCCGTCACGATTGCATAGTGAGTCATAATCAGCGTCCCCCTTTACGCTTCGCTGCGCTTGTCGTAATCGGGCAGCCATTCCTTCAGACGCGGGTCGGACGCGTCGCAGATGATCGGGTTGCCCTTGTGGTCGCACGGCGTCGGATTCCCAAACGGGCTGTTTTCTGCTGTGGCCTTGTAGATGTTGACCGGGTAGGCGCGCAAGTAGCTGGTGCCCGAAATACGGTCCTGGTACCCCTTGCCGGTGGTGACCAGGCAGTTGCAACCGCACAGGTCGAAGCCCTTGTCGGCCTGGTCAAGCTCGGGGAACCACCACTGATGCTCAAGGTTGACCACGCCGGGCGCAACGCCGTGATACAGGTCGGCCACCTGGCGAATCTTGCCGTTGTCGTTTTCGATCCATACCCAGTCGCCCTGCTCGATGCCCAGGCGCGCGGCGTCCTGCGGGTTAATCTCAATGCGAGGCGCGGGCCACAGCTCGCGGCACCACGGCAGCTGCCTGTGCTCGGAGTGGAAGTACACGGGGATGCGGCGGCCGGTCGTGGCCGTGAACGGGTACTTCTCGTTCATCTCGGGGTTAGCGATCGGCGACAGCGGCGGCTCCTTGTACGTGGGCAGCAAATCCTCGGTGTCGTCGGGCATGAACGTCTCGATGCGCGTGTTCCACAGCTCCATCTTGCGCGTCGGCGTGCCGAAGCCCGGCTTGGCGAACTCCTCGGTCGCAACCTTGTCGCCGAACGCCTTCAGCGGCATCATGCCGGTCTCGTAGCGGCGGTAGGTGCCCCAGGTCTGCGGCGCGATAACCTTCGCGTCCTTCCAGCCGTTCTGCTCGAAGTCTTCCTTGTATTCCTCCCACGTGGTCGGCGCACCCGAGCGTCCGGTGTTCAGCATGATGTCCAGGTTCTCGGTGCGGCTCGGCCACTTGTTGTCGTCGGGGCCCCATTGCTTACCCATGTACTTGTAGATCATCGTTGCGATCTCAATGTCATGCAGCGTGTCGGCCGGCGGCTCGATAGCGCGCACGGTCGCGCCCTCGCCGCCGGAGGGACCCTGACTCATGCGCGGGCAGTCGGTCTCCAACCAATGCTGCGCGGGCAGCAGGATGTCGGCCATGCCCGCCGTCGGCGTCTTCCACAAGTCCTGGCAAACGAAGAAGTCCAGGTTGGGGAAGGCGCGCCACTTCTGCAGCGAATTCGACATGCACATGAAGTCGCCGGTGGAGCACCAGCCCGCCTTCACCGGGTACGGTTCGCCGGTTTCGATGGCCTTCCAAATGCTCGCGTCGTCGGCCCAGCCTTGCCACCAGCCCAAAAGCGGGTAGTCCTCAATGCCTAAGGTCTTGTTGAATTTCTCTTGCGAAATGTTGGGGATGCCCGGGGCCACGGCGCCAAGGCCTGCCTTGAACACGAAGTCGCCCTGCGTGCCGCCGCGATGACCAGCCGGAACGTCCCAGTTGCCGGAAAGACCGATGTAGCAGTCCATGGCGCGGCACATGGCAATGGCGTTGCAGCTGTGCTCAATGGCCAGCTGATACTGGATGCCGCCGTTGCCGTAGCCGGTGGAGGGGTCGATGCGGTTGGCATGGGTAAGGCACGCCTTCTTGATGCTGTCGGCCGGCACGCCCGTGATCTCGCTCACGCGGTCGGGCGTGTACTCGGAAACGCGCTCGACGAAGTACTCCCACACGGGCTTGACCTTCGACTGGCGGCCATCCTTCAGCTCAACGGTGAACTCGCCGTACAGCGCCGGGTCGATCTCGGGGTCGAACGGGGTCGGGTCGGGGACGAAGCCCTGGCTGACGCCGGGCACCAAATGCTCCTGCTGGCCCTGCTTGCCCTTGGTCGCAGGCGTCCAGGTTTCGCCTTCCCAGCAGCCGGTCCCGCAATCGTAGTAGGTCATGCGGCTGTTCAGGTTATCCCACACCATGAACTTATGCGGGTCGCCGTCCTCTTTCAGGTCCGACTCCTTCAGCAGGCGCGTCTTCACCTGGTACTTGCCGCTGGTGAAGCGGTAGTCCTCAAAGCCCGAGGGCTCCACGTCGTTGCAGACCAGGAAGGGGCCATTCGTCCATTTCTTTGCGAACAGGTCATCGTAGAGGTCGTTCTCGATCAAAATGTTCAGCCAACCCATGGCCATGGCGCCGTCGGTGCCGGGACGCAGGTTCAGCCAAATATCGGCCTCTTTGCCCAGGTTGGTCATGCGCGGGTCAACGATGATGTGCGTGTCGGCCTTTTCCGCTACGTCGACCACGGTACGGCAGCTGTCGTCGTAGTTCGACAGCTCGGGGCCGGTGCCCCACGACGTGTACACCTTCGGGCGGCCGACCGTCTCCATCCACGACGACTGCATCATGGAATTAAGCGCGCCGGCGAAGAAACGCGGCCCTTTGCAAACCTGCCACGGGATGGCCATGTTCGGGCTGCCGACCAGCTGGCCCAGGGCGCCATAGGCGAACATACCCCAGATGCGCGACGTGCCGGACATGCCGAAAATGGACTCGCCGCCGTAGCGATCCATGGTCTCGGTCAGCTTGCTGGCGATGGTGGTCATGGCCTCATCCCAGGTGATGCGCACCCAACCCGGATCGTCCTCGCCGCGGGCGGCCGTGCGCTTCATGGGGTGGTACAGGCGGTCGGGGTGATATGCCGCCTGCAGGCTGGCCTGACCCTTACCGCAATGATTGCCCATGGAATGGAACGCGCTCTCGTCGCCCTCTGTGCGGATGGCGCGGCCGTTTTCCACGATAACCCAAACGCCGCATTCCATCTTGCCGCAGCCGCGGCAGCAGGAACGAACGCGCTTGGTCTCCCCCGCGCCGCTTGCAGTGGTTGTGCTCGACTCGGCCAGCGCGCCGCCCGCAGGGGCCACTACCGCCGCCGTCGCGACGGTCGCAGCGGCCATTTTCGCGAACGTACGGCGCGTGATGGTGAGCTTGCCCATGCTTCCTCCTTCTCTCGTCTTATCGCGAAGCACCCCGCCTGCGACCCCTTTGCCGCGCACGGTAACCAGCTGGCCATGCAGTCGCCCGGCCATCCCCGCGATTCACTACGAGGCCAACGCTACAAGGCCAAACCGGGGTGCGAAATCGGGTACGAGAGCCGATTTCGCAATATCGTGCGATATGCATGAGGCTATTGACCTGGGATTTTGCGTTTAAGGAAAACATTGGCCGGAATCGCGGCGCGCAATGCCCCTATAATGGCGGCAGAGTGAAGCAAGAC
>CAVBPP010000192.1:0-4572 GCA_963597295.1 Paratractidigestivibacter sp.
GCATCATGTCGGCCTGGCCCGCGCAGGCCAGCGCGAGTCGTACGCCGGCATCGGCCGTGCGGTAGCGCGCCTGGGCAACCCCGTGGTGCTGGCGCTCACGGCCACGGCCGACGACGAGTGCCTTGACGCCATCAAGCGCGAGCTGCCCATCGAGGCGTGCGTTTACGACGGCACGGGCCGCCCGAACCTGGTGGTCGACGACCGCCGCGACGTGTCTTCGCGCGACAACTACCTGGCCAACCTGGTCGCGTCGGGCGAGAAGACGGTCGTGTTCGTGAACTCGCGCAAGGAATCCATCGTGCTGGCGCGTCGCCTGCGCAAGCAAACGCCGCAGGTCGCGCCCTTCATCGGCTTCTACAACGCCGGCCTTTCGCGCTCGGAGCGCCGCCGCATCGAGGACCTGTTCCGCAACGACGAGCTGCTGATCCTCATCGCGACGTCCGCGTTCGGCGAAGGCGTCGACATCCCGAACATCCGCCACGTGGTCATGTACCACATGCCCTTCAACGAGATCGAGTTCAACCAGATGGCGGGGCGTGCCGGCCGCGATGGTCAGCCCGCCTGCGTGCATCTGCTGTTCAACCGCGACGATCAGCTGATCAACGATCGCCTGCTCGGCGACATGACGCCCTCGCGCGAATGCATGGCGCAGGTGTACCGTAAGCTGCGCGAGCTTCAGCGCAAGAGCGGCACCATGTTCTTCAACATCACCGACGCCGACCTGGCGATGCGCGCGTCAACCAACGTTTTCCCGGTGAAGTCTGAGGCCGCCACCTGCGCCGTCGCCGTTTTCCGAGAGCTTGGGCTTATCGAGGCGCACGCGTCGTACGGCCCCGACGGGCTGGTGCGCGCCATCCACGTGCGCGAGACGGAGTCGAAGGTGGAGCTCGTCGATTCCGTGCGATATCGCGAAGGCCTTGATGAGCGCGAGATTTTCCACGAATTCAGAAGCTGGGCCATGGAGAGCTCGGCTGAGGAACTGCAGCGACGCGTGACGCATCCCATCTTGCCTGCCGAAGCCAAGGGCAACCTGGTTGACGGTGGGGAAGGGGGAATGGCTGGTGACGAAAGCGTTGCCGGAGCTGCTGAGGCGGCCGCCGGCGAAAGCGGTGCCGGGTTCGGGGCTGCTGCTGGGGCGGCCGTACCCGTCGCACCAGCCGGCGCTGCCGAAGTCGCTGCCGGGGCCGCCGCCGCACCCGCCGGCCAACCTGCGCCCGCCGCCACCGCTGCACCTGCCGGCCAACCTGCCGCGAACAACGACTCGAAGGGGGTCGCTCATGACTAACCAAGACGAGAAGCTCATCGGCGAGCCTGCGCGCGATGCCGCAGCGGCCGAACCCGCGCCGCCCGTGCCCGACGCCGTCATCGAGCCCGAGCAGGACGACATGCTCGGCCGTCCGCGCGTGGCCGAGAAGGCCTTTTCCACCGAGGCCACCAAGGTGATGCCCAAGGGCGAGAAAACACCCGAGGAACGCTTCGCCGACCTGCAGGAAATGACGGCGGGCTACCTGACCGCCGCCGAAGAGGCCATGCTCGACAAGGCCTACCGCTTCGCCGACAACGCGCACAAGGGCGCCACCCGCAAAAGCGGCGAGCCGTTCATCGCGCACCCGGTCGAGGTGGCCATCATCCTGGCCGACCTGCGCATGGACGCCGAAACGCTCACCGCAGCGCTGCTGCACGACACCGTCGAGGACACCGAGGTCACAAGCGAGCTGGTCGAAAAGGAATTCGGCGCCCGCGTGGCGCAGCTGGTCGACGGCGTCACCAAAATCACGCGCATCGAGGTGGAGAACCTGACCGATGAGCAGGCGGCCACCATCCGCAAGATGTTCGTCGCCATGAGCAAGGACATCCGCGTCATCGTCATCAAGCTGGCCGACCGCCTGCACAACATGCGCACGCTGGCGGCCCTGAAGGAAGACCGCCGCATCTTCAAGGCGCGCGAGACGCTTGAGATCTACGCGCCCATCGCGCACCGGTTGGGCATCAACTCCATCAAATGGGAACTTGAGGACTTAAGTTTCTACTACCTGGAGCAGAACAAGTTCAAGCAGGTCAGCCGCATGGTCACGGAAAGCCGATCCGAGCGCGAGGCCTACCTTGACCAGGTGATAAGCGTGCTGCATGACGAAATGAGCAAAGTCAGCATCGATGCGCAGATCATGGGCCGCCCCAAGCACCTGTACAGCATCTACCAAAAAATGGCGAAGAAGGGCAAGGGCTTCTCCGAAATTTATGACCTTATTGCCGTGCGCATCATCGTGAAGTCGGTGAAGGACTGCTATTCGGCCTTGGGCGCCGTGCATACGCTGTGGCACCCGATGCCCGGGCGCTTCAAAGACTACATCGCCATGCCGAAGTTCAACATGTACCAAAGCCTGCACACCACGGTCATCGGCCCTGCTGGCAGGCCCCTTGAGGTGCAGATTCGAACCGAGGAGATGCACCGTCAAAGCGAATACGGTGTGGCGGCGCACTGGCGCTACAAGGAAAAGGGCGGCCGCGGCGGCAACGATTCCATGGATAAGCAGCTGGCTTGGCTGCGCGAGATGGTCGACTGGCAGGACGAATCGCACGATTCGCGCGAGTTCTTGAAGGACCTGAAGGTGGACCTGGCGCCGACCGAGGTGTTCGTGTTCACGCCGAAGGGCGAGGCCATGAGCTTGCGAGCTGGGTCGACGCCCGTTGACTTCGCCTACGCGATCCACACCGAGGTGGGTAACCACTGCGTCGGCGCGAAGGTGAACGGCGCTATCGTGCCGCTGGCCTACGAGCTGCAGCTGGGCGATCGCGTCGAGATTCTGACGCAGAAGTCGGCCAGCCCCTCGCGCGACTGGCTTTCCATGGTGAAAACGCCGTCTGCGCGCAACAAGATTCGCCAGTACTTCAGCAAGGTCACCCGCGCGGATGACCTGCTGAACGGCCGCGAGAAGCTTTCGCGCGAGATGCGCAAGCACGGCCTGGGCATTTCGAACACGCGGTCCGAACGCGCGCTGCGCACCGTGGCCGAGCACATGGGCTACAAGGACGCCGACGACATGCTGGTGCACATAGGCACCGGCAAGGAAAGCACGCTTTCGGTGGCGAATCGCCTGCTGGCCGAGCTGGGGCACGAGGGCGAGAAGCAGTCCGATTCGCTGCGCCTGACCGCCGAGAGCATGTCGACCGGCAAGCTGCCGCCGATGCTGACGATGGTGAACAAGCCCAAGAAGCACGAGACCAAAAGCTCGAACGGCGTGGTGGTCGAGGGCGTGGAAGGCGCGCTCGTTCGCTTGTCGCGCTGCTGCAACCCGGTGCCCGGCGACGAGATTATCGGCTTCGTCACGCGCGGGCGCGGCGTTTCCGTGCACCGTCGCGACTGCCCGAACGCCGGGCAGTTGATGGCGCAGCCCGAGCGCATCATGAAGGTGCATTGGGAAAGCGATTTGCCGAAGAACACGTCGTTCAAGGTGGAGGTGTTCATCGAGGCGCTTGACCGCCTGAAGCTGCTGTCCGACGTGGTGCTGGTGCTGGCGGACATGGGCGCGAACGTGCTGTCCTGCAACACGGTGTCGCACCGCGACGGCATGGTTGAGATGCGCTTTTTGTTCCAGGTGGGCGACGTGTCGCACATCGATGGCATCCTGAGCAGGCTCAAGGGCTTGGAAGGCGTGTTCGACGCGCGCCGCATGGTGCCGAAGGTGGGCGGCGCGGCCGCGAAGGCGGCAGGTGGCGCCGGCGAAGTGACGAAAGGTTGATTCATGGCATACAAGGTTAAGGGCACCTGCGTGAAGGTGGAGTTTCTGGTCATGGGGCCCATCGCGAACAACGTGTTCGTCATCACCGATGGCGAGGCAACCATCGTGGTCGACCCGACGGAGCGAGCCGATGCCATCGTGGCGGCGCTCGGCGGGCGCAAACTCGATGCCATCGTGCTGACGCATCGCCATTCCGACCATGTGGGTGCGGCGGCCGACCTGCGCAAGAAGACGGGCGCCGTCGTCATAGCCAGCGATGCCGACGCCGACGTCATCAGCGGCGCGAAGCCCATCCCGCGTGGCGATTCGAAGTTCGCCCCTTGCCCGGTCGACAAGCGCGTGCGCGACGGCGAGACGGTGAAAATCGGCTCGATGAGCTGGAAGGTTATCACCACGCCGGGCCATACCGAGGGCAGCATGTGCCTGATGCTGGACGCCTCGGTCACCGATCACCCCGAAGCGAAGTCGGTGCTCATAGCGGGCGACACGTTGTTCTGCGGCTCCATAGGCCGTACAGATTTCCCCGGCGGGTCCATGGCGGCCATGCGAAAGTCGCTGCGACGCTTGGCGCAGCTGCCGGGCGATACCGTCGTGCTCCCCGGCCACGGCGACCTAACCACCATAGCCGCCGAACAACGAAGGGTCTTCGCGTTCTACTGCTAAAAGCGTGACGCGCCTGGCGGAAAAGTGTGACGCGCCTATCGGCGCTAACTAGTTAGGTACGAGCTTTCGCTCGTACCTACGAAATCGGGGTCGGAACGTTCGCGTGGTAGTTGCTGCTTATTACAGTGAATTCGCTACAGCATTCCGGTGTTCATCGATACATCGTTCC
>CAVBPP010000193.1:0-4527 GCA_963597295.1 Paratractidigestivibacter sp.
GGCTACGGCGACTTCCAGTGCTCGCTGTTCCTGGCCGCCGGCATCCTGGCCGCCTACGTCGGCCGCGAGAAGTCCGGCCAGGGCGACTACGTCACCTGCGCTCTGCAGCATGCCGGCATCTACGCTCTGTCCACGGGCATGGTTTCCGCTCAGTACGGCAACCCCTACCCGAAGAGCCGCCTCGAGGTCAACAACCCGCTCAACAACGTGTTCCGCTCCAAGGACGAGAAGTGGGTCGTCCTGTGCCTGCCCGAGTACGACCGCGATTGGCCGCGCGTCATGAAGCTGATCGGCCGCGAGGAGCTCGCCGAGCACCCCGACTACAGCGTGTGCACGACCGTGAACGCCAAGGGCCTCGCCCCCGAGGTCACCAAGATCCTCGACGAGGGCTTCGCTCAGTTCACGCTCGATGAGCTGCTGAAGATGTTCAAGGAAAACGACATGCCTTGCGAGCCGGCTCAGACCCCGCTCGACATCTACGAGGACGAGAATGCCCTTGTCAACGGCTACATCCAGCAGGTGCCCTACCCCAACGGCGGCAAGTGGTGCCCGACCGCTCCGGTTCAGTTCGAGCTGGAAGAGGTTCGTCCGCTCAAGCCGACCGGCAAGCTGGGCAGCGACACCGAGGCCGTCATGAAGGAACTCGGCTACTCCGAGGAAGACTTCAAGGCTGCCGAGGCCGACGGCTCCGTTTCCGGCCCGATCGACCTGGCGGTGCTGCAGGGCAAGTAGTCCTTCGGACAACATCGCTCTATTAGCCGTATCATCTGCGGCTTAGCCGAACCCCCGACCTCAAAGCGTCGGGGGTTCGAACGTTTCTAGGGACACATTCGCCCATCCGTGGAGAGCAATTATTCGCTTTGCCTATGATTGCCCCAATTTTTATAACTCGCGTCGAATTGGAAAATCGCGACGGCGCATTCCATAATGAACCTATCAAAGCTGTTGGGGCTTTGAGTAACCAATCGTTGAGGAGGTTTTTCGATGAATCCGAATGCCAAGATCACCGACGAGCAGTTTGAGGCTTACCTCAAGCAGGTTCGTGAACTGGTCGAAGGTCCTTTCGAGGAGATCCAGAAGGAAGTTGAGGTGACCAACACCTTCCCGCAGGAGTTCTACGATCTGGCCATCAAGAACGATCTGTATCGTTTCTACATGCCCTCTCAGTACGGCGGATGGGATCTGAACGAGCTCGAGATCCTGCGTGTGCAGGAAGAGTTCTCCCGCGGCCCGGGCGGCATGCGCATGCACCTGCATCACGCTGCTGACATGAACTGGCGTATCCTTGATGACTACGGTAAACCGGAGCTCAAGGCCAAGTACATGGACAAGTTCCAGGACAAGACCATCTACTGCAACTTCGCCATCACCGAGAAGACCGGTGGCACCGGTGCTGACCTGCACACGACCGCCATCAAGCAGCCGAACGGTCACTACCTGCTGAACGGCGAGAAGTGGCTCATCTCCCACACCGACTGCTCTGACTTCACCTACGTCATCGCTGTGACCGACCCCGAGTCCGACAAGGATTCCCGTCTGTCCGCCTTCTTCGTGCCGAACGACGCTCCGGGCTTCGAGATCATCGAAATGTCCCACATGATGGGCTGCCGCGGCGCTGGTCATGCTGGCCTGAAGTTCACGAACGTGGACCTCGACCCCATGTACCTGCTCGGCGAAGAGGGCCAGGGCATGGATGTCGCCATCCACTCCCTGTCCGTCTCCCGCGTGCACATCGCCATGTCCAACCTGGGCATGTCCCAGCGCATGCTCGAGCTGTCCCTGGCTCGCGCCAACCAGCGCATCACCTTCGGTAAGCCGATCGCTTCCCGTCAGATGATCAAGTCCAAGATCGCCGACATGCAGAAGATGATCCATGTCCTGCGTTGCGCCATCTACGACTTCGCTCGCGACTACGACCTGGACCCGAAGAACGAGTTCATCACCGAGAAGGCTGCTATCTGCAAGCTGTTCTCCATCGACACCGTCAAGCTGGTGTCCGACGAGATGCTCGAGATCTTCGGTGGCGACGGCTACTTCGAGGACGAGCCGCTGGGCCCGACCGAGCGTCTGTACCGCGACTGCCGCGCTATGTGGCTTGAAGAGGGCGCTCCCTGCGTCCAGCGCATCACGATCGCTCGTGAGTGCCAGAACCACGGCGGCAACATCAAGTACAACTTCTAAGTTGCACTTACCGTCGAAATTGCCCCAAGTGGCGTGAATTTCGACTGAGCCAAGGAGCCAATCTTCGGATTGGCTCCTTTTTTTGTCCACAAATCTTCATATTTAACCGGTACACTAAGAGCCGACGTCCAATATACTGCCTATGGGTGGGTGAACGGAGGTAATAGAGCATGAATTTGCCGCAGCTGTACTATTTCAAGAAATTGGCTGAAGTACAACATTACACGAAGGCAGCTAAAGAGCTCTATATCACGCAACCCACATTGTCCAATTCCATTTCGCAGCTTGAGCGCGAGCTTGAGATTCCCCTGTTCGAACGCGAGAACCGCAACGTCAAGCTGACGCGATATGGCAAGGAATTCTACCAATACATTACCGAAGCGCTCAATGCTTTGGATAAAGGCATCGACATCGCCCATGAACACGCCGGATCGCTTTCCGGCAGCATAGAGATCGGAACCATTTACACCATCCAGGGCGACTACCTGCCCGCGCTTATGTCTGCCTATCGCGAGGAATACGGCACCAGCATCACGACGAACATCTATCAAGGACTCACGCTTCCCCTGATCGAAGACTTGCTTAAGGACCGCTACGAAGTCGTCTTCGCTGCCGAGGTTCAGGGCAAGCCAGAGCTTACGTTCGTGCCGGTGTTCTGTCAGCAGCTTGTCGCGATTCTTTCCAACGAACACCCGCTCGCGCACAAGGAAGAGCTGACATTCGAGGATTTGGCTTCGGTCGGTCGGCTGTATTCGTATCCGCCTGAGACGCCGATCGGCTCTGAGGTCATCAACGTTTTGAAGCCGCATGGCATATCGACCGTGGCGCCATTCTATAACGACGAGATAACGCTGGCTTCGATGGTGGAGTCCGACCCGCAGTCGGTCGGCCTCGCGCTGAACACCATCGGACTTTTGCCTTTCAAGGACAAAATCTGCACCAAGCGGGTGATTGGCATCAAAGACGACTTCCATCCTATTTGCATGGTGTATAAGACAAGCGCCTTTAAGTCTCGCGCGCTGGAGAACTTCATATCGTTCGCCAAGACGTTTACTTGGATGGATACGTTGCGACGCCCCAACAGGGAAAGCAAGCCGTCCACCGCCGAGGAGGGCGACCCACAAGGCCTGAAGAACGGATCGCACGTAGCCTAAGGTTCCACAGCTTCCAAAGCAGAAAACAATAGCATTGGGGGCAACTAGCTATTGCATCTAGTTTGTTGCTTGTTCGATAGATAAACTTAATGCTATCAGTATGAATAATTTTCCTTCCATGCATGGACTTAACGCTTCTTTGGCGCGAAAATGGAGCCATCGTAAGGTTTCCGAATAAAGGAGCAAAGCATGGCAGATCTGAAGGAAATCCCGCATATCACCGGTCACACGCAGCTTGTCGGCTTGGTGGCAACCCCCATCCGACATTCTCTTTCTCCCGAAATGCATACGGCGTCTTTCGCGCATATGGGCGAGGATATCGTTTACCTGTGCTTTGAGGTAGGCCCTGATGAGCTTGAGGCAGCGCACAAGGGCATGCAGGCCATGGGCTTTTTGGGCTATAACGTATCAATGCCGAACAAAACGCTGATCGGCCAGTACCTGGACGAGTTGACCCCCGCTGCTGAGCTGATGGGCGCCGTCAACTGCGTCGATTTGCACACCGGCAAGGCGGTCGGCCACAACACCGACGGCGCGGGCTTCTGGCGCAACGTCACCGAGCATGGCATCGATGTCAAGGGCAAGAAGATCACGCTGGTAGGTGCTGGTGGCGCAGGTTCGGCCGTCTTCACGCAGGCCGCGCTTGACGGCGTTGCCGAGATCGATGTGTTCAACATCAAGGACGACTTCTTCGGCGCCGCAGAAGAGCGCTGCGCGACGCTCACGGAGCGCACGGGCGCGAAGGTGACCATGCACGACCTGGCCGACAAGGAAGATTTGGCCAAGAGCGTCGGCGAGTCCGTCATGTTCATCAACGCGTCGCGCGTGGGCATGGCGCCCGACGTTGACGGCTGCACGCTTCCCGAGGAACTGATGCGGGAGGGCCTCGTCGTCGCAGACACGGTTTATAACCCGCTCGAGACCAAGATGATCCGCACGGCGAAGGAACATGGCTGCACGGTTGTTCCCGGCCTTGGCATGATGATGTGGCAGGCCGCCATCGGCGAAGAGATTTGGACCGGCAAGACGATGGACATCGACTACATCGAGGGTCTGTTCTTCTAGAAACGACCAGAAGCTGAAGAGCAATTACAGAATGCCCCGGAACGCTGCGAAGCGAACCGGGGCATTTTTTCGGGCTTATAGGACAAAAAGTGTGTCTGATTTCGGGCATTGACGCAGGTCAATGCCC
>CAVBPP010000194.1:0-4450 GCA_963597295.1 Paratractidigestivibacter sp.
TCATCGCCCGCGAGCGCCGCGGCGACTTCCTCGGCGGCACCGTGCAGGTCATCCCTCACGTGACCGAGGCCATCAAGGAGCGCCTGCGCCGCATCGCCGAGCAATCCGGCGCCGATATCGTCATCTCCGAGATCGGCGGCACCATCGGCGACATCGAGTCGCAGCCGTTCATCGAGGCCGCGCGCCAGTTCAAGAAGGAAAAGCCCGCCGGCGACGTGCTGTTCGTGCAC
Source organism: Paratractidigestivibacter sp. (assembly GCA_963597295.1). GTDB lineage: Bacteria > Actinomycetota > Coriobacteriia > Coriobacteriales > Eggerthellaceae > Senegalimassilia. The sequence goes on from CAVBPP010000194.1 coordinate 231, forward strand.
GTGACGCTGGTGCCCTACATCGCCGCCGCCCACGAGGTGAAGACCAAGCCGACGCAGCATTCGGTGAAGGAGCTTCGATCCATCGGCGTGCAGCCCGACTTCATCGTGTGCCGCTCCGACCACGAGATTTCGGACAAGGTGCGCGAGAAGATCGCCCTGTTCTGCGACGTGGCGCCCGAGGAAGTGCTGGCCTGCGCGGACAGCCCCTCCATCTACGAGGTTCCCTTCGGCCTGTTCGACCAGCAGTTCGACACCAAGGTGCTCGCGCGCCTGGGCCTGCCTGAGAACCAGATTGACCTGACGCCCCTGCGCAGCTTCCTGGACGCGGCGGCAAGCTGCGAGAAGGAAGCCGACATCGCCGTGGTGGGCAAGTACGTGAGCCTGCCCGACGCCTATCTGTCGGTCATCGAGGCGCTCTACCACGCCGGCGTGCATAACAACTGCCACGCCAACGTGCACCTGATCGACGGCGAGGAACTCAACGACGGCAACGTCGACGAGGTCCTGGGCAAGATGGACGGCATCCTCGTGCCCGGCGGCTTCGGCCAGCGCGCCTTCGAGGGCAAGATCTGCGCCGTTCGCTATGCCCGCACGCACAACGTACCCTTCCTGGGCATTTGCCTGGGTATGCAGGCCGCGGTCTGCGAGTTCGCCCGCGATGTGGCCCTCATGCCCGGCGCCACGTCGGCCGAGTTCGACGAGAACGCCGACTACCCGGTCATCGACCTCATGCCCGAGCAGGAGGACATCGAGGACAAGGGCGGCACCATGCGCCTGGGCGCCTACCCCTGCAAGGTGCTGGTCGGTTCGAAGGCGCACGAGGCTTACGGTGAGGAAATCATCTATGAGCGCCATCGCCATCGCTACGAGGTCAACAACGCTTTCCGCGACCGCCTGACCGAGGCCGGGCTGGTCATTTCCGGCCTGTCGCCGGACGAGCGCCTGGTCGAGATGATCGAGGTTCCCGACCATCCGTGGTTCGTGGCGAGCCAGGGCCATCCCGAGTTCAAGAGCCGTCCGACGCGCCCGCATCCGCTGTTCCGCGAGTTCGTCGCCGCCTCCGTGGCCCATCGCGAGGCATAAGGCCTGCCCGTCGGCGCTGTGCCGCGTAGCGTGTTTCGCAAGCGAATCGTTTAGCTGTGCCGCCCGTTTTAGCGGGCGGCATTTTTGTGCGCTACTATATATTGGTACGCGCGCGAGCGGAATCGCGCGGGGCTGCATTGGCTGCGACTAGCTGCGAAGAAGGAGGTAACGTGCAGGATTCCATCGACGGCGACGACTTGATCGACTTGTCCGCTGAATATATCGCCTATCTTCGCATCGAACGGGGCAGCAGCGTTCGCACCGTCGATGCCTACGAGGCCGATCTTGAGCGCTATCGCGATTTCCTTGCCGAACAAGAGGTGCTCACCCTTTCGGCCGTCACGAGGGACCTTATCGTTGCTTACGAGTCGTACCTGTTCAAAGAGGGCTTTGCGGCTTCAACCGTCAGCCGGAGAATCTCGTCGGTGAAAGGTTTTCACCGATTTTGCGTGGCCGAGGGCTACACGGAGGCCAACCCCGCCGCATCGCTGCCCCTGCCGAAGAAGCCCGAGCGCCTGCCCGACGTCCTTTCCATCGGCCAGGTTTGCGACATGATCGAATCGATGCCCGATTCAACGCCTACCGACCTGCGCAACCGCGCCATTATGGAAGTGCTCTACGGCTGCGGCCTGCGCGTGAGCGAGCTTACGAACCTAGACTTAGGCGACGTGCTTCTGGCCGAGGGCTACATTCGGGTTACCGGCAAAGGCGACAAGCAGCGGGTGTCTCCCATTTCCGGGGCCGCGGCGCGTGCCCTTTCCATCTATCTCGACCAAGCGCGCGATTCCCTGGTCAAACCCTATTCCAAGCCGACCGACGCCGTTTTCTTGAACGCTCGCGGCGGCAGGCTCACGCGCCAAAGCGTATTCAACATCGTTTCCGCAGCCGGCATGACCGTTGGTGTGAAGAACCTGCATCCGCATACGCTTCGGCATTCGTTCGCCACGCATATGTTGGAGGGAGGGGCCGACCTGCGCGTCATCCAGGACATCCTCGGGCATTCCGACATATCGACCACGCAGATATACACGCACGTCGACCGCGCCTTGATCCGCGAGGAATACTTGCAGGCGCACCCCAGAGCGTAGCGCCCCTGCCGTTTACCGGCCTGTCCCGCTGAGTCCCACCGGTCCATCCCACAGCGTCCCACGGACCCGTCCCACCGCATCCCACCATACGGGAAACCAGGGCTTTTCGCCGCGTTCGGCGGTCCTTTTCGCTTGCCGGCGCAATACCGCAAACGCCTCGAATCGCACCAAGCAAAGCAACGCAGGCGCGCAAATCCCCTGATAAAGGCCAGCTGAAGCCTAGGTTCAACCGTCGGTTGACATTCTGACCTTATTCTCGTCACAATCCCCCCACAACGTCCCACAGCGCATTTTCGCCTTATCTAGCTCGGGGCGCGAATAGTGGACACAACATATTGTGTATCTAATCACGCGCATCATCTTTAACGACCCTCCAAACAGGCAAAATAAGCTGAAAATGGGGCAAAATGTTTGCCGGGTGGGATGGAGTGGGATAAAATGTTCCGCATGGAAGCCACTGCAGGGTTTCGAAAGGATCGCATGACGCAAACGCAGGACATTGAGGAGGTACGCAGCCAAGCGGGTCTGGCCGATGGGCAGACGCCGCAAGCTTTCGGTGCACCGCGCACTCCGGTGAACCTCAACGGCGCGTATCGTTTCAAGGTCGATGCGAAAGGGCGCGTGTCGCTCCCGGCGAAATTCCGCAAGGTGCTTTCACCCAATCTCGTCATCTGCCAAGAGCTGAAGGGCAAATGCGTCTACGTTTTCGAGAACCCCGATTACGAGGCTTGGATCAACGAGCTGTTCGTGAAGCGTTTCGGCGGTTTCAACGAAGCCGATGAGACCCATTTGGACTTGCTGCTCGCGCTGAAGTCGCTGGCGAAGGACGTCGAGGTCGACAAGTCGGGCCGCATCATGATCCCATCCGATGCGCGCGAAGTCGCCGGCATCGACAAGGAGGTCGTCATCGTCGGCAGCAAGGGCCGGTTCGAGATTTGGGACGCGAAGCGCTACGACGACAAGCTCAAGAAGGTCGACCTGTCGGTCTTCTACGAGCTATCGAAATAAGGCGTGAGCGTAGTGACAAGCGAATATCGGCATATACCGGTCCTGCTCCCCGAGTGCCTCGAATATCTACAACTTAAAACACAGCACACATTCGTGGACGCAACGCTCGGCGGGGCAGGGCATTCCTTCGAAGCGGCAAAGCGTATAGGACGCGGGGGCACGCTCGTCGGCATCGATCAGGACGAGGTCGCGCTCGCCGCGGCGTCGGCCAAACTCGGGACGCTGCCCGACGACGTACGCCCGCGCCTGGCGCTTGTGCGCAACAACTTCGGGAACATGGACGAGGCCCTGCTAGAAGCGCAGGTCCCCGGTGCGGACGCTTTCTTGTTCGACATCGGCGTCTCGTCTGTGCAGATCGACACGCCATCTCGTGGCTTCTCCTTCAAAGAGGACGGGCCGCTGGACATGAGGATGGACCCGGGTAAAAACACCCTAACCGCAGCAGAGGTCGTCAACACCTACAACGCAGCAGACCTCACCCGGATCATCCGCGCTTACTCCGACGAGAAGTGGGCGAGCCGCATCGCTGAGTTCATCGTTCGAGCTCGGCAGAAAACCCCGATCGAGACGAGCGCACAGTTGGTCGAGATCATCAAGGCCGCTATCCCCGCAAGCGCAAGGCGCGCGGGCGGACATCCCGCGAAGCGGACGTTCCAAGCGTTGCGCATCGAGGTCAACGGCGAGCTCGACGTGCTGAAGCGAGGTCTTGAGGCGGCCATTCGCTGGGCGAATCCCGGCGGTCGCATCTGCGTGATCAGCTACCACTCGCTTGAGGACCGCATCGTCAAGGAGATGTTCGCGAGCTTCGCGAACAGGTGCACGTGCCCGCCGGATCTTCCGATGTGCGCGTGCGGCAGAAAGCCGATAGTCAAAGTCATCACCCGCAAGCCGGTCGTTCCGACTGCGGAAGAGATAGCGCGCAACCCGCGCGCAAGAAGCGCGAAGCTGCGCGTCGCCGAGAAGCTCTAACGGGCCCCTCGGAGCGCCAGTCGGCGCATTTGTCAGAAAAGTTTGCAGCAGGTAAGGAGGTGACCCCATGAG
>CAVBPP010000195.1:0-4363 GCA_963597295.1 Paratractidigestivibacter sp.
TGCCCGAGCTGGCCACGCTGCGCGAGGTTGCCGAGAAGGCCATCGCCGAGGTGTCTGCCGAGCAGGGCGTCGAGCTTTCCATCAAGGTCGGCACCATGATCGAGCTGCCGCGTGCCGCCGTGACCGCCGACGAAATCGCCACGAAGGCCGACTTCTTCTCGTTCGGCACGAACGACCTTACTCAGACGACGTTCGGCTTCAGCCGCGACGACGTCGAGGCGGAGTTCATTCCGCAGTACCTTAAGCAGCACCTGCTGCCCTACAACCCCTTCGCCACGGTCGACCCAGGTGTCGCCAAGCTGGTGAAGATGGGCGTTGAGCTGGGTCACGAGGGCAACCCCGACATCGTTTGCGGCGTTTGCGGCGAACATGGCGGCGATCCGGATTCCATCCATACGTTCAACCAGATCGGCTTGGATTACGTTTCCTGCTCGCCCTATCGCGTCCCGCTCGCGCGTCTGGCCGCCGCCCAGGCAGCCATCGAGGCGAAGCGCGCGTAAAGCGTCAGTTCGCAACTAAGCTTCAGGAGAAGGCCGTCCGGTTGGGCGGCCTTCCTTTACGTTCGGCATACGCCAACCTTGCGGTTACCCGACAAGGTTTCCCTGCTCAAGGGGTTATACTGTATGCAGGCAACGAACGAGGAGGGCGCTATGGAAATCAGCAACCGTGAACTGCTTGAGGCTCGCGAGCATGAGCTTTTGTCCGAGGATGCCGCCTTCGCCGATGAAAGCGAGGGGCGTGATAGAACCACCGAGCCCGATTTTCTGCGCACCGACTACCAGCGCGATCGCGATAAGATCCTGCATTCGAAGAGCTTTCGCCGTCTATCGCATAAAACGCAGGTTTTCCTGGCGGCCGAGGGCGATCATTTCCGCACCCGCTTGACCCACACGCTCGAGGTATCCCAGATAGCGCGCACCATTTCCCGCGCGCTTCGTCTGAACGAGGACCTGACGGAGGCCATCGCTCTCGGCCACGACCTCGGCCACACCCCGTTCGGGCATACCGGGGAAGCCGCGCTGGTCGCCTGCCTCGCGCGTGCCCATGGGATAGAAGCGGCAAGCCCAAAGGCGGCGAACCTGTTTCGCCATAACGTGCAATCGGTGCGCGTCGTCGAGCTTATCGAGAACAACGGGCAGGGCTTGAACCTCACGCCCGAGGTGCGCGACGGCATCCTGCACCATACGGGCAAGGAGCGTGCCGACACGCTGGAGGGGCGCATCGTCGCGACGGCCGATCGCATTGCGTACGTGAACCACGACATCGACGATGCCATCCGGGCGGGCATGCTCACCGAGGACATGCTGCCCGCATCCACCCATGCTGTGCTCGGCGCGAACCATTCCGCACGTATCGAGACGCTTGTGCGCGATATGGTCGAGACTTCGGCGGCTCGCGATGACATCGCATTGTCGGATCCGGTTTGGGACGCTATGAACGAGTTGCGAAGCTTCCTGTTCCAAAACGTTTACACCGCGCCTCCTGTCATGGCGGAGGTCAACAAGGCGAAGTACCTTATGAACTGCCTGTTCGATTATTACTTGGAGCACATCGACGAGGTGCCTGCCGAAAATCGCGCCATCGAGCCCGAAGACGACGCCCGTGCCGTTGCAGATTACATCGCGGGAATGACCGATCGCTTCGCAACGGCGACCTTCATGCGGCTTTTCGTCCCGAGGGATATCGTCCGGTAGCTGCATGCGCTGTTTTATTGGCTGAGTGTCGTGGCGCGGCGCCATCGCGGGTTCGTGGACCGTTGCGTGCCCAAATGAACCTCGCATGCTGCTTGCGCACCGTTTCGGTCCCGGCTACCGACTGGATCTCATTTCAGATCCGGTTGCTTATTCGCGTCCTTGCTGCCATCGTGCACGGCTCAATCGCCGGCCTAACCCTAACGATAGGTTTGTTGTGAAGCGTCCGTTGCGGCCTTATACTTTAGCCTCGCTATGACAATTCGAAAAGACATACAGCCGGCGTTCAGCGCTGCTTTGCCCATCATGCTCGGCTACATCGCCATCGGCATTCCCTGCGGCATTCTCGAGAACTCTATCGGACTCGACGCTTTGCAGGTTTTTCTGTTTTCTGCTTTGTTCTATTCCGGTGCCGGTCAGTTCATGGTGCCGAACATGTGGCTCGCCGCTAGCCCCATCGCCTCGATCATCGCCAGCGTTTCGCTCGTCAACACGCGCCAAATGCTCTATGCGGCATCGTTCGCCCCGCTGTGCGCAGGGGAGCGACGCGGGCTTTCCTTCCTGTTCGCCGCCACCGTCACCGACGAGTCCTTCGGCGTGAACATGGCGAATTTCGCGACGGGGAACTGGTCCGTGCGCCGCGCGACCATCGTGAACTTGCTCAGCTGCGCATCGTGGACGCTCTCCAACGTCGTCGGCGTGCTCATCGGCAGCGCCATCGGCATCCCGCTCGCCATCGCGAGCTTCGCTATGACTTCCATTTTCATCTGCTTGCTCATGACGCAGAAACTCAACCTTGAGAATATCGTTGCCGCCGTTGTCGCGATGGTCGGCGTGTACGTTTGCAAGTTAGTCGGGGCGAGCGGCCCTGCAATCCTCGTCGGCGCCGTCCTCGGCGTCGTGGCGGCCATGCTGGTGTCGCGCCTGCATGGCGATGTGCGCCGCGAGGAAGCTAAGCGCGAAGCGCGAATCGATGCCGCAATCGAAGGCGATGCTGGGCCTCTCCCGCCTGAAGAGGGAGGCGAGCGCCAATGACTTGGTCCGATTTCGCCATCGTGTTCGGCTGCTGCTTGGTCACGATGCTCATCTGCCGCGTCGTGCCGCTGTTCGCCCTGAAGGGGAGGAAGCTGCCGGAATCTGTGGTGTCTGCGCTCGGGTTCATCCCGCCGGCCGCATTCGCCGCATTGGTCGCGAACGACCTGCTAAAGCCTGGCATGTTCGATGCTGGCATTTGGCCTGCGGCGGCTCCGCTCATCGCATCTGCCGTGGTCGCCCTCATCGCCTGGAAGACGCGCTCTCTTTTGTGGTGCGCACTTGCGGGCGTGGCGGCTTATGCGCTGCTGACACTGCTTTAGCGGCAGCGGGCCGCGCGGGTTATGAACTTTGCCCGCCCGGCTGCTTTTGGTCTCTCTTCACGGCTTTTCGATAATTGCCTGATGAATGGTTACGCTGTTGTTTTGTTTGCTATAATCAGGTTTCGTATGCGCGCTAGGTTCCGCAGCGCCATGCGTTTCGAAGAACGAACGGCCGCTTTTGCGGTTGAAAGGAAACGGGGAAAACATGAGCGATTTGCTTTCGCAGCTTATCACGCCGGAGATCCAGGCGGCATTCAGCGTCGTCGTGGTGCTCCTGGTTATCCTGTACATCCTGTCCATCGTGTGGGTTGCCCGCGATGCGTATCTGCGCGGCACGTACTGGTACGTGTGGGCTATCGTGGCGCTCGTGCCACTCGTCGGCGTCATCGCCTATTGCCTGCTGCGTCCGCCCATGTTGATGATCGACCGTGACGAGCAGGAGCTTGAGGTCGCGCTGAAGCAGCGACAGCTCATGCATTACGGCGAGTGCGCCAACTGCGGCTACCCCGTCGAGGCCGACTACGTGCTGTGCCCGAGCTGCCACACGCGACTGAAGAACCTGTGCGGCAACTGCGGACATGCGCTCGATCCCACGTGGACCGTCTGCCCGTACTGCGCCACTCCCGCGGCTCAGCCCCGTCAGACGCGCCGTGCCCCGCAGGGCGGCCGCGCTCCCCAGCGCGCACCTCGTCAGCAGTAATCAACCTGCTTTGGGCGTTCTCTGACTGCTTTTCGAAAGCCGCCTCCTTGGCGGCTTTCGTGCATCCGCCGGTTCGCGACCTTGCTTCGAATGCGAGCGTGCACGACCGTCGGCCCAGAACCAGAAACACTCGTTCATCATGCGTCTGCGGAGCCTGCCGCAGCGTTGAAGCTACCCGCAAGAAAGGAATCTGCACTCATGGAAATCATCCTTCCCGATGGCTCCAAGAAAACCCTTGAAGAGGGCGCAACCGTCGCCGACGTGGCCAAATCCATTGGATCTGGGCTTGCGAAGGCCGCCCTTGCGGGCAAGATCGACGGCGAGCTCGTCGATGTGACCGCGCCCGTCCATGACGGCGCCGCAGTCGAGATCATCACCTCGAAGAGCCCCGAGGCTCTTCATATCCTGCGCCATTCCTGCGCGCATATCATGGCCGAGGCGGTGCAAGAGCTGTTCCCCGGTACTCAGATCGCCTTCGGCCCTGCTACCGACGACGGCTATTTCTACGACTTCGAGCTGCCCGAGAACATCTCTTCCGACGATTTCGGTGCCATTGAGAAGAAGATGCAGCAGATCATCAAGCGCAACGAGCCCTTCGTGCGCGAGGTGGTCACGGT
>CAVBPP010000196.1:0-4283 GCA_963597295.1 Paratractidigestivibacter sp.
GACGAGGCCATGTCCCAGCGCACGCAGCTTGAAGTGCAGTTGGAGCAGGCCCGCGCGGCGCAGCTGGCGGATGTGGTCGCGCAGCTCGAGGCCGCCATTGCGCAGATAGACGTGCAGACCGCGGGCGCTGCCGAGCAGCTTGAGGCGGGGCGCGTACAGCTAGCGCAGCAACGTGAAGAAGCCGCCGCCCAGCTGGATGCCGCGCAAGCGCAGCTCGACGAAGCGCAGGCCACGCTCGACGTGTCGTCGGCTCAGCTGGCAAGCGGCAAGCAGCAGCTGGCCAGCGGGCAGGCAGAATATGCGAGCGGCCAGGCTGAATACCAAAGCGGCCTGGCGGAATACAACGACGGCGTGGCCGAGCTCGCCTCCAAGCGTGCCGAGGCCGACGATAAATTCGCCGACGCCGAACGCCAGCTCGACGACGCGCAGTCCGAGGTCGACGATATTGCCAACAAGGACATCGAAGTCTACGTGCTCGACCGCACCAAGAATACCGGCACCGAGGGCTTCAGCTCCGATGCCTCTCGCGTCGACCAGATAGCGCAGGTGTTCCCGCTCATATTCTTCCTGGTGGCGGCCTTGGTGTCGCTCACCACCATGACGCGCATGGTCGACGAGGAGCGCGTGCTTATCGGCACGTACAAGGCGCTTGGCTATTCCGGTGCGCGCATCACGTCGAAATACCTGGTGTACGCCGTGGTCGCGAGCGGGGTTGGCGCCGTCGTCGGCATCCTCGCGCTTTCGCAGTTCCTTCCGTGGTTCATCTTGCAGGCCTATTCGATCATGTACGTGGTGCCCGTGGTGAAAACCCCGATCGACGTGCCCTTGGCTTTGCTGTCGGCGGGCCTTGGCGTGGGCATCACGGTGCTGGCCACCGCATTCGCCGCCGCATCCACGCTGCGCGAACGCCCGGCCGCGCTCATGCAGCCGCGCGCCCCGAAGGCGGGCAAGCGCATCCTGCTCGAGCGCATCCGCCCGCTGTGGCGCCGCATGTCGTTCAGCTGGAAGGTGACGGCGCGCAACCTGTTCCGCTACAAGCGGCGCTTCTTCATGGCCGTCGTGGGCATCGCCGGCTGCACGGCGCTGCTGCTCACGGGCTTGGGGCTGCAGAACGCCATTAACGACATCATCGACAAGCAGTACTACGAGCTGTACCACTTCAACACCATCGTCCGCGCCGGCGACGAGGCCACTTCCGACCAGAAGGCCGCCGTCGAGAACCTCGCGGCCGGCTATGCACAGGGTGAATCCACGTGGCTTTCGGTAGAGAACAAGATCGTGCGCGCGGCTGGTGGCACCGCCGAGCATCGCGTCGACCTGACGGTCCCCTCCGATCCCGATAACTTCTCCGATTTCAACACGCTGCGCGAACGCACGAGCGGCAAGGCCCTCTCGCTTGACGACTCGGGTGTTCTGGTGAGCGAGAAACTTGCTCGCCAGCTGGGGCTTTCCGTGGGTGACAGCATGGAAATCTACGACGAGGACACCATCGGCAACGTGACCGGCCAGGCGCGCACCGTGCGCGTTTCCGGCATCATGGAGAACTACGTCGGTCAGGCGGTTATCATGACGCCTTCGCTGTATAGCCAGGTCATGGGCCAGGATGCCTCGTTCACCACGTTCTACACCAGCTTGCCCTCCGACAATGGCCAGCGTCTGACGTTCTCGGATAAGGTGCTCGCGCTTGACAACGTGAAAACCTGCACGTACAACGACGAGACCATCGGCAGCTACCGCACGATGCTCAAGAGCGTCGACAGCGTCGTGGTCGTGCTGGTCGTCGCGGCGGCTTTGCTGGCTTTCGTGGTGCTGTACAACCTGACGAACATCAACATCACCGAGCGCATCCGCGAGATAGCGACGCTTAAGGTCCTCGGCTTCACGCCTCACGAGGTGAACGCCTACATTTACCGCGAGACGCTGCTGCTTTCGGTTATCGGCGCCATCTTCGGCCTGGTGCTCGGCGTGTTCATGGAGGGCTACGTCATAACGACGGCAGAGGTGGATCAGGTCATGTTCGGCCGCGACATCCATGCGACGTCGTTTGCCATCGCGTTCGTTCTGACCATGGCGTTCTCCATCGTGGTGACGCTTGCCATGCGCGGCAAGCTGCGCGCCATCAACATGGTCGAGAGCCTGAAGTCCAACGAGTAGGGCAGAGGCGGGCGCTGCGGTTGCGGGTGTCCGTTTCCAGTCGGCTGCCGGCCGCGCGCTGGAACGCTTTGGACGAGCCCTTGAAAGCTGTCCACCGCATTGCAAAACCGCATCCCATCTCGCGTCGAACGTTGCCGCTTGCGTTACAATAGCGGGCAGTTTGATTCGATACGCATACGAAGGGGAATCATGAAGGTAACCGAGAAGAAGCTTGAAGACGGCCGCATCCAGCTTGAGGCGCTCGCGTCCACGGCGGAGGTGGCGCAGGCGTTCGGCGCCGCGCATTACGCGTTCTGCGGAAGGATGGGCGTGCGCGTGCAGCCGGGCCAGACGCCCCAGCAGGCCGCCGAGGAGCAGATCGGCGTGAAGGACCTGGACACGGTGGCCCAGCAGCTCGCCGTTGACTACCTGGTGCCGTTTGCCGTCGACAAGCGCAACCTGTGCCCGGCGTTCCCCCCGAAGGCCGCCTTCGTCAAGCCCATCAAGCGCGGCGAGACCTTCGAGTTCACGTTGAACGTCACCCCCAAGCCCGACTACGAGCTTGAAAGCTACGATCCGGTCAGCGTCACCGTGCCGGCGTTCACCTTCGACGAGTCCCAGGTCGACCAGGAGCTGGCGAATCTGGCCGAGAGCTTCGCCACCTACGAGAAGTGCGACGCGCATCCTATCGGCGAGGGCGACGCGGCCCTTCTGGCCATCGAGGCTAGCCAGGGCGGCAAGCGACTTGACAACCTGTGCACCGACGGCCGCACCTACATCATGGGCATGCAGCTGATGCCCGAGGAATTCGAAAGCCAGCTCGTCGGCATGACTGAGGGCGACGTGAAGGACATCGAGTTCACCGTGCCCGATATGCCCGAGGATGCGAAGGACCCGTTCAAGTGCACGGTCACCGTCAAAGAGCTGCAGCACAAGGTGGTGCCCGAGGTCAACGACGAGTTCGTGGCGAAGAATATGCCGATGCTTCGCGATGCTGCGGCGCTGCGCGGCAGCCTGGCCGAGCGCATGCGCGCGCAGGCCGCGAACGAGTACAACGAGATGAAGCTCTCTGCGGTTGCCGAGGAGCTCGGCCGTCGCTTCAAGGGCAAAATCGCTGACGAGGTGTACGAGGCAATGCGCCAGACGCTGGTGGACAACATCCGCCTGTCGCTTACGCAGCAGGGCGTGCAGTTCGATCAGTTCGTGCAGTCGCAGGGCGGCGAGCAGCAGTTCAACATGGGCATCATGATCCAGGCGCGCCAGATGCTGGTTGCCGGCTATGCGCTTGATGCGGTGTTCCGCCACGAGAAGATGGAGATCACCGACGACGACATCATGGCGTCGTGCCGCGCGATGAACCCGAGCGACCCGGCCGCAGCGCGCCGTCAGATGGAGGAGAACGGCCAGGGCTTTGTGTTGCGCGAGACCGCTGAGCGCTTGAAGGCGAACAGGTTCGTCCTCGAGCACGCCAACGTGACCGTGAGCGGGGCGCCCTCTTCGCAAAACGGCGAGGAAGCTGCTGCTGCGAAGTAGTTGAGCCTCGCGCACGGCTTTCTGCTTGGGTCGCATGCCAATCAAGCGAAGAAATCGTGAACCCGCGTAGTGCTTCCGGCGCTGCGCGGGTTTCGTGCTATTATGCAAAGGCTTGTCTTCCGCCTTGGTCGGAAACCAAGGCCTACGTTAAAGGAGAAACCAGACATGAAACAGGGAATCCACCCGGAGTACGTTGACTGCACCGTCAAGTGCAGCTGCGGCAACACCTTCCAGACTCGTTCCACCAAGTCCGAGCTGAAGATCGACATCTGCAACGTCTGCCACCCGTTCTACACCGGCCAGCAGCGTTTCGTCGACACCGGCGGACGCGTGCAGCGCTTCGCCGACAAGTTCGGCTCCGCTACCGAGCAGGTCGCCGCTCGCGAGGCCGCTCGCAAGGCTGAGAAGGCCGCTAAGGCTGCCGAGGCCGAGGCCGCTCGCAAGGCTGAGCGCGAGGCTAAGGCCGCTGCGAAGGCCAAGCGTGCCGAGGAGTACGCCAAGAAGGCTGCCGCCGAGGCTGAGAAGGCCGCTGCTGCCGAGGCTGCTGCCGCTGCTGAGGCCGCCGAGGCTTAGCCCGAGGCCAACGCCGCCGACGAGGCTGCCGTTGACGCTCTGGT
>CAVBPP010000197.1:0-4259 GCA_963597295.1 Paratractidigestivibacter sp.
ACCTTGCAGGCAGGCCGCGCGTCCTCTCGGGAAGAAAGCCGGTGTAAGCCGGTAACCGCTGCTATCGAGCGGGCCCGTCTACCCGATGGTCTCGTCCGCAACGGTGATGTTCGGAATGTTGTGCGGCATGTTCGCGCCGCTGATGACGATTCCGTCGGCCTCCATCTGCTTGCCCAGGTCAATGTAGATCTGCGCGTCCACGTCGTTGATGCGGCGCTCCTCTTCGGTCAGCATTCGCACCTGCTTTGCCGGCAGCCCCACCATCACGGAAAACGGCTCGACGACCTTCCCTTCGGGAATAAGCGCCCCGGCGCCGATCACCGCGCCTTCGCCCACATGGGCGCCGTTCATGATTATCGCCCCCATGCCGATGAGCGCCCCGTCGTCGATCGTACAGCCATGCACGGTGGCGTTATGCCCGATGATCACGCGTTTCCCGATGCGAAGCGGGCTGCCCAGGTCCACATGCAGGCTCGCCCCTTCCTGCACGTTGGTCCCTTCGCCCACGACAATCGATTCGCCGTAATCGCCGCGGATGGATGCGTTCGGCAGCACCGTCACGTCCTTGCCGAGGGTGACGTCCCCGATAACGCAAGCTATCGGGGACACGCGGGCCTCATCGTGCAGCTTCACACGTCGGTAGCCCCTGATTTCGGGCTTTCGTTCGATCATCATGTCCATGCTCCGTTCGTTCGACAGTTGGAAAACCGCAGTACGGCTCAAATAATCCGGAAATAATCATGCTCCAATTTGACGCAATTGTGCGCATAATCGAGCATTTCGCAAATTCATTGCAGAAAGGTGTTGCCAGATGGTTTCGGCGGGGTATACTTGCTGCCATAAGTTCATAGTAGAAATGCTAAGACGAGGACAGTAGAGAAGCACCTATCTTCCAAGAGAGTCGACGGTTGGTGAGAGTCGACGGTAGGCCGTCTCGAAAGCCCCCTCCGAGCAGTTCCGGTGAACGCCAAGGCCCGCAACGAACGATCTTCGCGTGCAGCCTTCGCAAGTAATCTGAATCGGGTCGCTCCGTTACCAGTCGAATCGCTCAAGCGGTTCTTTCGTCCGGGTCCTGATGCAGTTGCTTGCAGCAGGATTTTTTTATGCCCGGCGACCCCGGGCCGGTAAGACGGAAGAAGGTAGCTTATGGAACTTCGCAGCCACGCCATCACGCAGGGCGTAGCGCGCGCTCCCCATCGAAGCTTGCTGAAGGCCGACGGCCTCACCGATGAGGAGATGCAGCGTCCGCTGGTCGCGGTCTTCAATTCGCGCAACGACATCATCCCCGGTCACACGAACCTCGACAAAATCTGCGAGGCCGTGAAGGCCGGCATCTATATGGCCGGCGGCGTCCCGTTCGAAATTTCGACCGTGGGCGTGTGCGATGGCATCGCCATGAACCATGACGGCATGCATTACTCGCTCGTGTCGCGCGAGGCCATCGCCGACAGCTTCGAATGCGCGGTGCAGGGCCATGCCTTCGACGCGGCGGTTTGCATTCCGAACTGCGACAAGATCGTCCCCGGCATGATTCTGGGCGCGCTTCGCGTGAACATCCCGACCGTGTTCGTATCCGGCGGCCCCATGCTTCCCGGCTTGAAGCATGGCACGACCGATTTCGTCACCACCGATCTGAACACCCTCTTCGACGGCGCGGGCCAGGTGAACGCCGGCACCATGACCGAGGAGGAGCTGAAGTTCTACGAGAACACCGCTTGCCCGACCTGCGGCAGCTGCTCGGGCATGTTCACGGCCAACTCGATGAACTGCCTGTGCGAGGCCCTGGGCATCGCGCTTCCCGGCAACGGCACCATACCTGCCGTGTACTCCCAGCGCATCCGACTGGCCAAGCATGCCGGCATGAAGGTGATGGAGCTGCTTGAAAAGGGCATCACCATCCGCGATATCATTAACGAGCACTCCATCCATAACGCCATGGAGTGCGACATGGCGTTCGGCGGCTCCACCAATACCGTGCTGCATCTGACCGCCATCGCCATGGAAGCCGGTTGCCCCATCACGATGGATGACTGGGATGCTGCGAGCGCCCGCACGCCTCACTTGGTGAAGCTGCAACCCTCCGGCCCCTTGCCGCTTATGGCTCTGTACGCGGTCGGCGGCGTGCCAGTGGTCATGCACGAGCTCGGCGAGCTCGGACTGCTCGACGAGGATGCTATGACCTGCATGGGCCCGCTGCCCGAATATCTGGCTGGCGCCAAGGCCGCTGACGGCGAAGTGTGCCGCAAGCATGACAACCCCTTCAGCAAGCAGGGCGCGCTGCGCGTGCTGCACGGCAACCTGGCGCCGAACGGCGGCATCGTGAAGAAGTCTGCGGTCGACCCCGCCATGATGACGCACACCGGCCCCGCCCGCTGCTTCAACAGCGAGGAAGAGGCCTGCGAGGCCATCTTCGGCGGCCAGATCAAGCCCGGCGACGTCGTCGTCATCCGCTACGAGGGCCCGGCTGGCGGTCCCGGCATGCGCGAGATGCTCACGCCCACCTCGGCCATCGTCGGCATGGGGCTTTCCAAGAGCGTGGCGCTGCTCACCGACGGTCGTTTCTCCGGCGCCTCCAAGGGCCCTTGCGTCGGCCACATCAGCCCCGAAGCCACAGCTGGCGGCCCGATCGGGCTCGTTGAGGACGGCGATCAGATCACCGTCGATATCGAAGGCGGCGAAATCACGCTTCACGTTGACGAGGCCACCCTCGCCGCGCGCAAGGCCGCATTCGTCCCGCCCGCGCCCAAGCACAACCACGGCGTGCTGGCGAAATACGCGAAATTGGTTTCCTCGGCAGATAAGGGGGCGTACGTTTCATGAGCGAACCTAAGCAGGACAAGCACGCAAGCCATGCCGGCGACATCCGCGGTCTTGGCAGCAAAACGGCCAAGCAGGGCCAGCAGATGAACGGCGCGCAGGCCGTCGTCGCCTCGCTCGAAGCCGAGGGCGTCGACTTGATCTTCGGCTACCCCGGAGGCCAGGCCATCAAAATTTACGATGCGCTGTATGATTCCAAGCAGCTGCATCATGTGCTCGCCCGCCACGAGCAGGGCGCGGTGCATGAGGCCGACGGCTACGCCCGCGCCACTGGCAAGGTCGGCGTCGTTATCGTCACCTCAGGCCCCGGCGCCACCAATACGGTTACCGGCATCGCCACGGCCTATATGGACAGCGTGCCGCTCGTCGTCGTCACCGGCCAGGTGCCGCGCGGCGTCATCGGCACCGACAGCTTCCAGGAATCCGACATCGTCGGCATCACCATGCCCGTCGTGAAGCATTCCTTCCTGGTCCAGTCCACCGAAGAGCTCACGACCACGTTCCGCGAAGCCTTCCATATCGCCTCTTCCGGCCGCCCCGGCCCGGTGCTTATCGACATCCCCTCCGACATCCTGTCCGAGCAGATGACGTTCGAGTACCCCGATGAGGTGAATATCCCCAGCTACCGCCCGACCTACCGCGGCAATGCCAAGCAAATCCGCGCGGCGGTTCAGCGCATCAAGCGCGCCGAGCGTCCGGTGCTCTACGTCGGCGGCGGCGTCGTCGCCTCCGATGCGACCGAGGAGCTCGTGAAGCTCGCTGATTCGCTGCAGCTGCCCGTCGTCACCACGCTCATGGGTAAGGGAGCGTTCCCCGCGTCGAACGCGCTGAACTTCGGCCCCGTCGGCATGCACGGCTCCAAGTACGCGAACCTCGCCATGACCGAATCCGACCTGATCATCTGCTGCGGCGCGCGCTTCTCCGACCGCGTGACGGGCAAGGTGTCGCAGTTCGCGCCTCATGCCGAGGTCATCCACATCGACATCGATCCGGCGGAAATCGGCAAGATTCGTGAGGCCCAGATCCCGATCGTGGGCGATCTGAAGGGCGTGCTCGCGTCCATCAACGAGTCAATCGCTAAGAATGCCGCAGAGCCCATCACCGGCCCTTGGATCCAACAGATTAACGAATGGAAGGCCCGCTTTCCGTTCTACCAGTCCGGCATGGACGAGGTCGCCGGCACCATCGTTCCCGAGACCGTCATGCAGAAGCTTTCGGAGAAGCTCGATCCGGCAAACTCCATCGTCGTGACTGAGGTTGGCCAGCATCAGATGTGGGCCGCCCAGTTCATCGACCGCGAGAAGCCTCGCACGTTCATTTCCTCCGGCGGCCTTGGCACCATGGGCTTCGGCTTCCCGGCCGCCATCGGCGCCGCGTTCGGCTGCCCCTCATCGCAGGTCGTTTGCGTTGCCGGCGACGGATCGTTCCAGATGAACAGCCAG
>CAVBPP010000198.1:0-4234 GCA_963597295.1 Paratractidigestivibacter sp.
GCAGGTCGCGATTGCGGCACAGCGCCCCGTAAAACGCGATCACCTTCGATGCGTAGTGCTTGCCGCGTTCCTCGGCCAGCAGGTAGATCTTCGAAATGAAGTAGCGGCTCGTTTTCGGCTCTTCGTGCCCGCCGGTGTAGCCGACCGTTTTGCCGGCCTCGTCGACGACGAACCAATATTCGTAGGCGTTTTCGGCCATGTCGCGCTTGATGGCGGCCAGGCTCTGGAAATTCTCAACCATGTAGTCGGTTTGGTCCTGCCCGATAATCGCAGGCCAGTACTCGTTCCAAATCTCGGCGGCCAACGTGGCCAGCTTTTCTTGGTCTTGCTCGGTGGAAACGGGTACGAACGTGACTTCCATGGCATGCCCTTTCAGATTCGATAACGCGTGTTTCCACATTGTAACACCCGCGATTCGCGTTCGTTACAAGCCGTTTCCGGCTCCGTTAACAATGGCTCATCCCGCGTTTGTGCAGGTAGGAGGGTGGCAAGATGAAACGCGTCAAATGACGGCATGCAAACGTTGAATAGAGGAGGTTGCTATGTTTGACACAGGTTCGACAGGGTTCATGATCGTATGCGCCATGCTCGTTCTTCTGATGACGCCGGGCTTGGCGTTTTTCTACGGCGGTCTGTCGCGTCGTAAGAACGTGGTGAACACGATGATCATGGTGTTCGCGACTATCGGCATCGTTGCCATCACGTGGACGCTATTCGGTTGGTCTTTCGCATACGGCGGAGATGGTTCCATTCCGTTCTTCGGAGGCTTCGACCAGATCGGTCTGAACGGCTTGGTCGCCAGCATCACCGGTGAGGCGCCCGAAGCACTGAGCCACGACACGTATCCGGCCATGACCGACGTTATCTTCCAGATGGCGTTCTGCATGATCACCACCGCCATCATCACCGGCTCGCTCGCCGGCCGCATGAAGTTCGGCGCTGTCTGCGCATTCCTGGCCGTGTGGACCGTCGTGGTGTACCCGGCGCTCGCCCACATGGTGTGGGGCGGCGACGGCAGCCTGATCGGCGACACCATCGGCGCACTCGACTTCGCAGGTGGCGACGTCGTGCACATCTCCTCCGGCCTGACCGGCCTGGTGCTGTGCCTGCTTCTGGGCAAGCGCAAGGGCTTCGGCATGATGAGCTACCGTCCGCACAACGTTCCCTTCGTCGCCCTGGGCGCCACGCTTCTGTGGTTCGGTTGGTTCGGCTTCAACGCCGGCTCCGAGTTCGCCCCTGACGGCGTTGCCGCCCTGGCCCTGGTGAACACCGTGGTCGCTTCCGGTGCCGCGCTGGCTTCCTGGATGATCGTCGAGCGCATCAAGGTTGGCAAGCCCACGCTCGTCGGCGCCGCCACCGGTCTTGTCGCCGGCCTGGTCGTCATCACCCCGGCCGCTGGCTTCGTCGAGCCCTGGGCCGCTCTGATCATGGGCCTGATCGTGTCCCCCATCTGCTACTTCGCCATCTCCTTCGCGAAGGCCAAGATCGGCTACGACGATGCCCTTGACGCCTTCGGTTGCCACGCTGTCGGCGGCGTTGTCGGCGGCATCCTGACCGGCGTGTTCTGCGTCCCCGAGCTTTCCTGGACCGACTTCGGCGGCCTGGTGTACACCGGCGACTTCAGCCTGCTGGGCAGCCAGATCCTGGGCATCCTGATCACCATTGTGTTCGTCGGCGTGGCCGACCTGATCATCGGCTTCATCATCAAGGCGTGCTTCAAGGGCAACCTGCGCGTCAGCGAGGAAGACGAGGCCCGCGGCCTGGACGTCGCATCCCACGGCGAATCCGCATACCCCGCCTACATTGGCTTGGACTAACCTTTACGGAAGCATGAGAGGAGAGAACCTATGAAGAAAATTACCGCGATCGTTCGCCCCGAAAAGCTTGAACCGCTCAAAGAAGCGCTGTTCGCCGCCAAGGTTTCCGGCATGACCATTTCCCAGGTGCAGGGCTGCGGCAGCCAGCACGGCTGGAAGGAATACTACCGTGGCACCGAGGTGCTGTTGAACATGGTGCCGAAGGTGAAGTTCGAGATCATCGCCGAGGATGGCCAGGTCGACGCGCTGATCGACGTGATCACCTCGACGGCCCGCACCGGCAACGTCGGCGACGGCAAGATCTTCGTGTTCCCCGTCGACGAAGTGGTGCGCATCCGCACCGACGAACGCGGCGAGGGCGCAATCTAGCGCATTAGCGGCATAGCGAATGCGACGGCCCGCTTCCCATTGGGGAGGCGGGCCGTTTTGCGTGCGAGTGCGGGGAAGGTTGGCGTCGCGCCGCTGCCTTACAGCAGCTCAAGCAGGGCTTCCGTAGTGGTTACGCGGGTGTCGTAGCAGCGGGTGAAGTATTCCAGGCCGCCTTCTTGCGTTCCCACCAAAAACGTTGCGGTGGCGTCGGCGGGGACGATGGTCTTGAACCCGCGGAAGTACGCGCCGGCAAGCGTCTGCAGCACGCAGATATTCGTGTCGCAGCCCACCGCTATAAGCGTGTCCACGCCCAGCTCGCGCAGCGTCAGCTCCAAATCCGTCTGGAAGAACCCGTCGTAGCGGCGCTTCGGCAGCACGTAATCGCGCTCGTCAACTTCGAAGGCTGCAAGCGGACGGGCGGCCTCGCTGCCGGCGATGCCATGGTCGCCCCACAGCTCAAGCTCGCGGTCTATTCCCGGCAGGTGCGCGTCGCAGGTGAACACGACGGGCATGCCGGCCGCGCGCGCCGCCTTCGCGATGGCCACGCTGTTGTCGGCCATTTCCTCAAGCCCGGGCGTTACGCCTTCAGATCCGCCGAGCACGTCTATCACCAGCACGGCGGTTTTGCTTTTATCGAAGCTTTGCGATTGCTGCCAGGGGGTGTTTTGCGGGGTGGGCACGTATGGCATGGTAGCCTTCTTTCACTTGCGGCGTTTTCGGTGATTGTAGGCCGTGCGTTCTGCGAAGCCGACCACGCGGCGGCGAACGAACCGTTTCCCCAAATATCTCGCGAAGAAATCGTGCAGGCCCAAAACCTCGGAGCGAGCACGGCATCGGATGGTATACTCAACAAGCTTGTGGAATAGGCCGCAAGCACGTGTACTGTAGGCCCCCGAGACATGTTTGTTGCACTGCTAATAAGGGTTTTCGCCCTTGCAAGCGAACATGGTTTATGTAGCAATCATTCATGACGAAGGGTCCCCGAACATTTTGAAAGGGGTCCGTTTTGACCGAAATCAAGAACACGTCCGTCATCGACTTCGAGGACATCTCCGACGAGCAGATGAACCAGATGATCGACGGCACGCTGACCGAGTTCGACGAGGGCGACCTGGTCGACGGCACGGTCGTCAAGATCGAGCACGACGAGGTGCTCGTTGACATCGGCTTCAAGAGCGAGGGCGTTATCCCCGTTCGCGAGCTGTCCATCCGCAAGGATGCCGATCCGTCCGAGATCGTCAGCCTCGGCGACAAGCTTGAGGCCCTGGTCCTTCAGAAGGAGGACAAGGACGGCCGCCTGATCCTGTCCAAGAAGCGTGCTGAGTACGAGCGCGCCTGGATCAGCGTCGAAGAGAAGTTCAAGGCCGGCGAGAACGTCACCGGCGAGGTCATCGAGGTCGTCAAGGGCGGCCTGATCCTGGACATCGGCCTGCGCGGCTTCCTGCCGGCTTCCCTCGTGGACCTGCGCCGCGTCAAGGACCTGGACATGTACCTCAACACGGAAATCGAAGCCCGCGTCATCGAGATGGACCGCAACCGCAACAACGTCGTGCTGTCCCGCCGCGTGCTGCTTGAGGAAGGCCGCAAGAACGAGCGCGCCGAGATTCTCTCCAAGCTGTCCAAGGGCATGCGCCTGAAGGGCACCGTTTCCTCGATCGTCGACTTCGGCGCCTTCGTCGACCTCGGCGGCATCGACGGCCTGGTGCACATCTCCGAGCTGTCCTGGAACCACGTCAACCATCCCTCCGAGGTCGTCAAGGTCGGCCAGGAGGTCGAGGTCGAGGTGCTCGACGTCGATATGAACCGCGAGCGCATCTCCCTCGGTCTCAAGCAGACCACCGAGGACCCGTGGCGCACGCTCGTCAAGAAGTACCCCGTGGGTGCCATCGTCGAGGGCAAGGTCACGAAGCTCGTGCCCTTCGGCGTCTTCGTTGAGCTCGGCGACGGCATCGAGGGCCTCGTGCACATCTCCGAGATGGCCAAGGCCCACGTCGACCAGCCCTCGCAGGTCACCAAGGTCGGCGCGACCGTGCACGTCAAGGTCATGG
>CAVBPP010000199.1:0-4197 GCA_963597295.1 Paratractidigestivibacter sp.
CGCATCGAGCGTCCGGGGCCTTTCTGCGTCTTGGGCCAATGCGGAGTCGTTGGGCCCTTGCTGCGTTTTACGGCGGCTGCGCCCATGCGTCGGCGCCCCATTGCGTTCGGCCGCACGCCGCCCGAGCCATTCCGCGTTTTTTTGTCGTATGAGGTCGGCAGCGTGCCCTTGTTTGCGTTTTGGATGTTCGCTTCTTTGGCGATTATGCGTCGGAAGAGGCGCGCGTTAATGCGTGCTGCGCTCGAGGTTACTTCGATGGCCGTGTCGCTGACGGTTCGGTTGATTTGCGTATTCGGCTATCCCTGCTATTTCGGGCCATGAGCGCGGGTCCGCGGTATCCGAGGTTGGCCGAAGGCGGTTGCATCCGTTGCCTGCTGGTTCAGGGAGCTTACCGGGATTTGTCGCCATCTCGTCCGTTAGCTCTTCGCGATATGCGCGCGTGACTCTTGCTCGCCCTTGCCAACATTATGCCTCGAATCTTCGGCTAACTGATTGCTGGGATTTCCTCTTTTACGGTATGAGAGGGCGGTTATGCAATTTTCGTCCGGCTGCGAATGCGATATCTGCTGCTGATTCTTGGGGCGTTTGACGCTTCGGGCTATTCGGGCTCTTCCTCTTGATCCTCTTCCTCGGGTTGGGGGGCGGGGTAGGTTTGGAAGGCGTAGCCCTCGGCCTCGGTCTCGGGGAGTTTGATTATGTGCTGGTAAAGGGCTTGTTTTTTGTTTCCCAGGGCCGCATCTACGTGATAGTGGCCGCAGAACCAGGCGTCGTAGGAGAGCTTTTCTTCGAGGCTTTCGAGCCAATTGGTGTATTCGTCCATAGGGTGAAGCTCCAGGCGATCCGTAACGTTGTTGAGCGTGCTTTCCGCTGAGGTGGGCGCGCAGTGCGTGAGGACTATATCAACGTTCCAGTCGTTGGCTTCAAGCGAGGCTTCGGCGTGGCTTCGCTCTTCTTCGTTGGGTACTTCTTCGGGAAACCATGAGACGCCGGCTTTGCGATGCTCGATGTCGTAGGCGCTTGAAGCTGCGCCTCCCATGGCGAAAATTTTCTTGTCGTCTATTGCGAAAACTTCGCCGCGCATGAGGTGCAGGACGCTTTCCGATACTCGATGGACGGTGCCGCCATGCCATTGCTCGGTTGGAAGGCTGTTCAGAAGCTTGAATCCTTCGTGGTTACCGTCTATGAACAGTGTTGTGAACGGGCGGGAGTCTAGCCAGCGAACCCAGTACGCTTCTTCTTCGGAGCCATGCCATACGAGGCCGAAATCGCCGCAGATGATCACGTAGTCGTCTTTGGTCAGGCTTGTAGCGTCAAAACGGCTCTGCATTAGCTTGTGGATGTCGTAGGAGGCGTGGATGTCGCCGGTGACGAAGATGCTCACTTGGTTTGCTCGCCTTGCCCTAGAACAGCGATAGCGTGTCTTGCGCGGCGGGCTTTTTCTTTGGAGCCGAGCGCTTCACCTTGCCGGTTTTGAGCGAGGTAAGATCCGCTTTGATGTCTTCGTTTTGCTCGAGGATGGCGTCGAGTTTGGTGGAGATTGCCGCGAAGCCTTCGACGTCGGCCGGTATGGCTGCGCTTGCCGCGGTGCTCGCTTGCGCCGATTCAGTACCGGCGGGGGCATTTGAAAGTAGGCTGCTTAGCTTTTCGTCGAGGGATTGCAGTTGCTGGGCTGTGCTGGTTTCTTCTTCCACATAGCGCTGGAGGGCTTCCACGATGGCTGCGGTGCGGGTGATGCCTCGCTTGGATGCTACTTGGTCTACCTTTTCGGCGAGTTGGCGCTCTACCCAAGCGGCCATTTGTCGTTTGTCTTTGCTGTGCTCGTCCGACATGCGGAAACTCCCTCATTAGCTCGAGCTTATCTTTCGTTTGTCTTGTGTAAGTATAACCGGTAGTAATCGGTTACCGGTTGGAATATGCGCAGGCTGCATAGAAGATTTGCTCTATCGCGTTCAATCATAGTTGGTTATCGCTAGAATGCATATCCCGATTTGCATTATTTCAGAATACAGCCTGACATCACGAGGTCGCTTCAGTATAATGGCTGCATTATGGATACTATTTCAAACATTTTTCAACAGGCGCGCGAAGCTGGTAGGCAGCCGGTTTCGTTCGAGATTTTCCCGCCGAAGGGCGAAATGAACGTTGAGGGCGCTCGTGAGGTTGTCGGGCAGCTTTCACAGCTGACGCCGGATTTCATCAGCGTGACGTATTCGGCAGGCGGCAGCGGCAATAAGCGTGCGACGGCCGATATCGCTTCGATGATCCAAAGCGAATTCGAAGTTCCCTCCATTGCGCATTTGACCTGCGCTGGAGCTTCGAAACAGTCTATCAACGAAGTTGTTGCGGACATGAAAGATAAGGGCATCGTCAACGTTTTGGCGTTGCGAGGCGACCTTCCCGAGGGTTGCGAGCTTTCCGATTTCCGGTTCGCGAAGGATTTGATTCCCGTGCTGGCCGATGCGGGTTTCTGCGTAGGCGCGGCGGCGTATCCGGAGGGTCATATCGATTGCGATAGCCTGCGTTTGAATATCGATCATTTGAAGCAGAAACAGGATGCGGGCGCGAGCTTCTTCGTTTCGCAACTGTTCTTCAGCAACGATTGCTTCTACCGGTTTCGCGAGGACGCTGAGCGCGCGGGCATCACGTTGCCCATTACCGCCGGCATCATGCCGTTTATGAGCAAGCAACAGATTCAGCGCATGGTGTTCATGTGCGGGGCGTCGCTTCCCAGCCCGATCATCAAGCTTTTGGCGCGTTATGAGAACGATGCGGAAAGCTTGCGGCAGGCAGGCGTGGAATACGCTTGCAGGCAGCTTACCGACCTGCAGGAACATGGCGTGGACGGGCTGCATGTGTACACGATGAACAAGCCCGCCATCGCTCGCGCCGCTGCTTGCGCGTTGAAGGTGGCGCTGGTCAGGTGACGGTTTTTTACGGTCGCTTTACCGCGAAGACCGGTGCGGGTGTGCGGCTGGACCGCGATGAGGCGCTCAGGTATTTGGGGTATGCGGGTCAGCAGGTTGATGATGCCTTGCTGGCCCGTTTTCACGCGCTGGCGCAGGCGTGCGAGCGGGATATCGAGCCGACGTACGCTTGGGGCGTGTTCGATATTGACGCCGAAGCGAGCTGCTTTTGCGATTCGCCGAGCGAGGCAAGTTTGCGTTCGGCCGAGAAAGCGATTGCGTCTGTCGGTACAGGTATTGCTTCTGTCCATGGGGCGGCATCTTCTACCTGCGAGGATGATAAAGGCCTTGCCTGCGACGGTGGAGCTTTGCCAGCTGGGGGCGCTTCCTGCGCCGGCGAGGCTGCTGTTTCCGCCGATGCTTCCGCGCCGCTTGACGGGCTGCCTTGTGTTGCGTTGAAGGGATGCGAGCTCGTGCTTTCCGGTTCGGATATCGTCCGACATTTGGCGGGGGCGGGCAAGGTCGTGTTGATGGCTTGCACGTTGGGCATGGAAAGCGAGCGGGAATATCGCCGTTTGGCCGCTGTTAGCCCTGCTGATGGCATGATGTTCGGGTCGTGCTGCTCGGCGTTGGTCGAGGCGGCGGCTAACGCTGTGGAAGGCCAGGTTATTGAGGCGGCTCGTCGTGAGGGGATGGTGACGAATTGGCGTTACAGTCCCGGCTATGGCGATTTGCCGCTTGATGTGCAGCCTGCGTTTTTGGATGCGCTCGACGCGACACGGCGTTTGGGCATTAACGTGACGCCTACCAACATGCTTGTGCCTGTGAAGAGCGTGACGGCAGTGATAGGCTTGTTCGATAAGGAATCGGCGGGCTTCGACGGCCGTGCTGACGAGACTTGCGCCAGCTGCCCGGCAGCCGGCGATTGCGATTTCAAGAAAAGAGGTACCACCTGCCATGGCTGATCATGTGAGCGAGAGCGCTTTCGGCGAGGGCGCACGGGCCGGCAACGGGAACGAGACGCTTTTTGCGGCATTGCGAGAGCGGTTCGCCAAGCAAGATCTTTCTGGCTTGACCATCAAGGATGATCGTTTGCGCGCGGCATTGCAGGGCGAGTGCTACTTGGTTATTGACGGCGCCATGGGGACTCAGCTGCAGGAGCGCGGGCTAGACGCCGCTGAGGAGCTTCCCGAGATTTTGAACCTTACGCACCCTGAGGACATTACCGCTATCCATGCGGCGTATGTTGCCGCTGGGGCCGATGTCGTAACGACGAATACGTTCGGCGCCAATT
>CAVBPP010000200.1:0-4152 GCA_963597295.1 Paratractidigestivibacter sp.
TTATTGGGTTTGCGCTCGGCGTTGCTTCGGGGGTGCGACAAGGCGGCGCGCTTGATCGTTTCGTTCGCGGATATTGCTTTGTGCTGGCCTCTACGCCTACGTTTTGGCTGGGGCTTATCGTTCTGATTGTTTTCGCAGTTCAACTGGGGTGGTTTCCCATTGGGTTTTCCGTTCCCATTGGCAAATCGGCGGCCGATGTGACGCTTGCCGACGTGGCGCATCACTTGGTGCTGCCCGCGCTGACGCTTTCGGTTACCGGGGTGACGAACATCGCGCTGCACACGCGCGAGAAGGTCGTCGACATCATGGCAACCGACTATGTGCGGTTCGCGCGGACCCGTGGGGAAAGTAGCGCGAGCCTGCTGGTTCATCATGTTCTTCGCAACGTTTCGCTTCCCGCCGTCACGCTGCAATGCGCTTCCATCGCTGAGATTTTCGGCGGCTCCGTGCTAGTTGAGCAGGTGTTTTCCTATCCTGGTTTGGGTCAGGCCGCCGTTACGGCCGGGCTTGGCGGCGATGTAGCGCTGCTTGCCGGCATTGCGTTGGTCTCCGCCGCGTTGGTCTTCGGCGGGAACTTGATGGCCGATCTGCTTTACGGACTGGTGGACCCTCGTATGCGGAAGCGGGTGTGCTAGATGGAAAACGTCTTGCATCAGCCGGTTGCGCGCAGGGGCACGGGCCGTCGCGCGGCGCTTGTGGGGTGCGTGCTTGCGGCAATCGCCTTGGTTGCCGTTGTGACCTGCGGACTTGGGCTTTACGGTCAGGCATCGGTAACCGATTTCGACCGGAAAGCCTTGGCGCCGACCTTGGCGCATCCGTTCGGCACCGACATGATGGGGCGCGACATGTTTGCGCGCACGATGGCGGGGCTTTCGACCAGCGTGCTCGTCGGTTTGCTGGCGGCCTGCGTGTCGTCGATCATCGCGCTTGCTCTCGGGTGCGCGGCAGCGTTGGGCGGCAAGCGCGTCGATGCGGCCGTGAGCTGGCTTATCGATCTGATGATGGGCGTTCCGCATATTGTTTTGCTTGTTCTAATTTCGTATGCACTTGGTAAGGGTTTTTGGGGCGTGACCATCGGCGTCGCGCTGACGCATTGGGCGAGCCTTGCGCGCGTCGTGCGTGCCGAGGTGCTGCAATGCCGTCAGTCGAACTTCGTGGCTGTGGCGCGCCGCCTGGGGCGCACGCCGCTGCAAATCGCGCGCAGTCATATGGTGCCGTATGTGTTGCCGCAGTTCGTCGTCGGGCTTATCCTGCTGTTCCCGCACGCCATTCTGCATGAGGCGGCCATCACGTTCCTGGGGTTCGGCCTGCCGCCCGAGCAGCCGGCCATCGGGGTGATCTTAAGCGAATCGATGTCGTATCTGTCCACCGGCGCGTGGTGGCTTGCGGTTTTCCCCGGTCTGGCGCTTATTCTGGTCGTCGTGCTGTTCGACGTGTGCGGTCGCAGCCTTCGCCGCCTGATAGACCCGCACACGGCGCAAAGGTAGGCGAGGAGTATGGCGAACAGGGCTGATGTAGTGAATGGCGTGAACGTCGCGAAGGTCTCGAACGCAGCGACCGAGCCGATGGCGGAAGGCGTTGCGAACGAAAACGACGTTTCGGTCGTGAATGATGCGGGCGCGGCTAACAGGGCTAATGCGATGAATGGGCTTCCTCACGAGCAAACCGACCATGCCGATGCCCAGATGCACCATCATCATACGCACGGGCCGCACTCGCATCACGCGCACGGGCATCACTTGCTGCAGGTGGAAAACCTGTCCGTCGGCTTCGATATGTATGAAGCTGACAAGCCGTTTTTCAAGGCGAAGAAAAAGCATACTGAAGTGCTGCATGACCTGAGCCTGGCCGTGCACGAGGGCGAGATTGTGGCCGTGGTGGGTGCATCTGGATCCGGGAAAACCTTACTGGCCGATTCGGTTATGGGACTGTTCGAGCCGAATTCGACGGTAACGGGAAGCATCTGGTTTGACGGCAAGCTGATGGACGCTGCCGGGCTCGCCGTACTGCGCGGAAACGGGTTATCCTTGGTCCCGCAGGGGGTTTCCAGCTTGGACCCGATGATGCGCGTGGGCAAGCAGGTGGAAGGCTTCGCGGGCAAGGCCAGCCGTGCCGAACGACGTGCCCGCCGCGAGCGGCTGCTCGAGCGCTATGGCTTAGGCCCCGAGGTTGCCAAGCTGTACCCGCACGAGCTTTCGGGCGGTATGGCGCGCCGCGTGCTGCTGTGCTGCGCGCTCATGGACAACCCGCGCGTGATCGTTGCGGACGAGCCGACGCCCGGGCTTGACCTCGACCTGGCCGTTCGCGCGCTCGATGACTTCCGCACCTTCGCCGACGCGGGCAACGGCGTGCTGCTCATCACGCACGACATCAACCTGGCGCTGCGCGTGGCCGACCGTGTGGCCGTGTTCAAAGACGGCACCATCGTCGAGGAGACCGCTGTGGCGAACTTCGCCAACCCGGACACCCTGCGTCACCCATTCACCCGCCAACTCTGGCACGCCCTCCCCGAACACGACTTCGCGGAAGGCGAAGAAGACAAAGGGACACTCCTAATGTCTTCTTCGCCTGGCCGTAAGGGTTTTACTTTTATGGAAGCCGGTTCGGGAGCCGCCGACGTTGATGCTTCCAATTCGACGTCGTCTTTTGGGCAAACTGGGGTAACTGCACAAGGCGAATGCTCCGTAGCGCCCATATCCCCCTCGTCTTCGTCGGTTGATGAATCTTCTGCTAGGGCCGATTCGCCCACGTTGTCGCCCGTGGAAGAGCTAGATGGTGCCTCTCAAGCCGATAAACTGGCCGTACATGACGGGGAAGGGGAATAGCATGTTGGAAGCCCGCGGTATCACTTTTGGTTACAGCGGCGCAAGCCGCCTGTACGACAATTTCAACCTATCTGTTTCCCCTGGTGAACGAGTAGCGCTGCAGGCGCCCTCTGGTTTCGGGAAGTCCACGCTCTGCCGCATTCTTGCTGGCTATGAGCGGCCTCAGGCGGGTGAGGTTCTTTGCGATGGTGTGCTGTTGCCGAGGCGTGGGGCATGCCCGGTGCAGCTGATCGCGCAGCATCCGGAACTTGCCGTAGACCCGCGCCTGCACATGCGCAACACCCTTGCTGAGGCTGGCAAGGTTCCGCAGCAGCTGTTGGATGAGTTGGGCATTCGCACCGAATGGCTGAGCCGCTACCCGCACGAGCTTTCCGGTGGGGAGCTGCAACGTTTCTGCATAGCACGCGCATTGGCGACGGGCCCGCGCTACTTAATCTGCGACGAGATCTCAACGATGCTCGACGCCCTTACGCAAGTGCAAATATGGAACGCCCTGCTGCGATACGTCGCCGAGCATGACACGGGAATTGTATTCGTTAGTCATACTCCGGCTTTGACGGATAGACTAGCTACTCGGGTGATTGACCTGCCTAATGAACCGGGGGTTGCGGGAAACAAGTAAGTTGAATACTGCAGTTCACCAGTTCAGGCGTCATTGACATTCGCGGAGGCAGAAGAAAATAAATTTCTCAAAATTAGGTCTTGCGTCGTGGCGGCAAATGCCTATAATAATTACTCGCGCCACGAAAGCGGCACACATTCCTCGGTAGCTCAACGGCAGAGCATCCGGCTGTTAACCGGAGGGTTGTAGGTTCGAATCCTACCCGGGGAGCCATTTAAAAAGCAGGCCATCGGTTGTCCGGTGGCCTTTTTGTTTGGTTGGCGGCTTCTCGATACAGGCGAATGGTCACGTTTTTGTTACGCTGTCGTGCGATTTGGCTTTAGCGGGTTTCAACGAAGTCGGGTTGCCGATTCCGCTTTCGTCAAGATCGCCTCCGGTGACCTTATGGGGAATCGCATTTCGATGCGGCGTAGATGGCAGCGTTCGTTTATACTAATCGCTTGTGTGCGCAACCGCATGCAATACTGGGCCTGTAGCTCAACGGTGGAGCAGGGGACTCATAATCCTTTGGTTCTCGGTTCGAATCCGGGTGGGCCCACCAAGAATTTCCGAACGGCCCCCGCCGCGCTGCGGCGGGCCGTTTTCTTTTCCTGTCGAACAGTCTGCCAGACCTCGGGCGGCTTGGAAAGCGGCATCGCGCGTCATTTGCGGTCATCCGGCGACATCTCGAATCATATGGTGACATCTGCGTGCATTTGGCGAAGC
>CAVBPP010000201.1:0-4123 GCA_963597295.1 Paratractidigestivibacter sp.
GGGCCAGGCAACGCCGTTTCCCTGGCGAAAACGCCATGCCTGGACGAACTGTTCGCCACTTGTTCCTGGACCAAGCTGGAGGCTTCCGGAGAAGCTGTCGGCCTGCCAGCGGGTCAAATGGGCAATTCCGAGGTTGGGCATCTCAACATCGGTGCCGGACGCATCGTGCATCAGGAGCTTTCCCGCGTCAACCTGGCTTGTCGTAACGGCTCAATTTGCGAAAACGAAGTTATCAACGCCGCTTTGAACGACGCCAAAGCATCAGGTGGCGCCCTGCACCTTATGGGCTTGCTCTCCGATGGCGGCGTCCATTCCAGCAACGAGCACCTATATGCCCTGATCGACCATGCGGTCGCATACGGCATCGAGGACATCCGCATCCACGCCTTCATGGACGGCCGCGACGTGCCGCCCTCGAGTGGTAAAAGCTATATGAAGCAACTTTGCGACTTCATCGCCGAGAACGGCTACGTGGGCAAGGTTCGCATCGCCAGCATTTCCGGTCGCTATTACGCAATGGACCGCGACAATCGCTGGGAGCGAGTGCAGGCGGCATACGATGCCATCGCCTGCTCCACTCCTTATAAAACGGAGCTCAGTGCGACCGAAGCCATGCAGGCCTCCTACGACGACGACATAACCGACGAGTTCGTCGTGCCCGTCGCCCTTGACGGGCGGGGTGTGCTTGATGGGGATTCCGTCATCTTCTTCAACTTCCGCCCCGATCGCGCCCGCGAGCTGACCCGAGCCTTCGTCGACGACGATTTCGCAGGATTCGAACGAAGCCGTCAGCCGAAGATCAGTTTCGTCTGCTTGACCGAATACGATCCGGAAATCGCGGCTCCAGTCGCATTCCCCAAGACTTTCCCCGAGGAAGTGCTTGCCGACGTCCTATCGGAAGCGGGTCTTCGCCAGTACCATATAGCCGAGACCGAGAAATACGCACACGTTACGTTCTTCCTTAACGGCGGCCGCGAAGAGCCGAAGAGGGGGGAGCTGCGCAGCCTGATTTCAAGCCCGAAGGTTGCCACATACGACCTGCAGCCCGAGATGAGCGAGCCCGAAGTAGCAAAAACGCTCGCAGATGCGATCGATTCGAATGAGGCCGACGTCTACATCGTCAATTTCGCCAATCCCGACATGGTGGGACACACGGGGGTCATACCCGCCGCCGTCAGCGCCGTCGAGGCCGTAGATGCGGGCGTCGCCATGGTGCTTGCGGCCATCAGGCAAAAGGGCGGAGTAGCCTTCGTCACCGCAGATCACGGCAACTGCGACAAGATGATCGCCGAGGATGGATCCCCGCACACAGCCCACACAACCGCTCCTGTGCCGTTCATTTTCATCGATGGCGCAAACACTGGGCGCAAGCTCATCGACGGCGGGGGAGCGCTGTGCGATATCGCCCCTACGATGCTAGACGCAATGGGTCTTGCGGCACCTGACCTGATGACCGGCAACAGCCTGCTCGACGGCGAATAGTTTATTCCGAAATTGCCGTTTAAGAAATAGACCTTGCGTTGGAATATTAGGTTGGGTATACTAACATACTTGCGTATACGTTTATTCGAGTGAAAGTAGCATTACCTTGAATCCGCTTCTGTTCATCCTTATCGCCCTGCTCATCATCTCCGGGCTCGGCCTGATCATTTTCATTCTGCTGCATTCCGGCAAAGGTACCGGCATTTCCGATATGATCGCCTCGTCGGTGTACTCCACGCAGACCGGCACGAGCATCGTCGAGAAGAACCTCGATCGCATCACCATTATTTTCGCGATCGTCTTCATGCTTTCTCTTATTGCGCTCATGATCGTGTATCCGCAGGGATCTATCGCATCGGCCTAAATTTTTCAAATTAGGGTATTGCATCATTTAGACCTTTCGGTATACTAATCGTCGTTGCTTTTCAGCAGCACATTCGTCGGAGTGGTGGAACGGCAGACACGCAAGCTTGAGGTGCTTGTGCCCATATCTCGGGTGTGCGGGTTCAAATCCCGCCTCCGACACCAAAATCAGAAAGCGACCTTCGGGTCGCTTTTTTGTTTCCCAATACGATGACCTACGTTTGTACCCGTAGCCAATTTGCCTTGTCTTACTTTACTGGTGCAGATCGGAATTTTCATTCCCCTCACAACGTAATCCGTTAATATCGCTTGACGTCACCCTCTTCTACCTGGTCTTTTGTGCAAATTTCGCTTGAAGGAAAATTTTTCAAAAAAGTGTTTGACACTTGATGTGGCTGCTGTATACTAATGCCTTGCCGACGCGCGAGGGCGCTGAAGCGAAAGTGGGCGTTTAGCTCAGGGGGAGAGCGCTTCCCTGACACGGAAGAGGTCACAAGTTCAAATCTTGTAACGCCCACCATTTGCGGACATGGCTCAGCTGGTAGAGCATCACCTTGCCAAGGTGAGGGTCGCGGGTTCGAATCCCGTTGTCCGCTCCATCGTCTTAGATGAGCTGGTCAGGAAGATGGCCAGCTCTTATTAAGACGGAAGACGCCCAGTGGCGACGTGGCCAAGTGGTAAGGCAGAGGCCTGCAAAGCCTTCACCCCCGGTTCGAATCCGGGCGTCGCCTCCAACATTTGGGTTGGTTTGACAAGTTAATATGCGGACATGGCTCAGCTGGTAGAGCATCACCTTGCCAAGGTGAGGGTCGCGGGTTCGAATCCCGTTGTCCGCTCCATTATCTCTTACGACCGGAGTTTCTCCGGTCGTTTTTTATTCTATCTAGCACAAACGTTTGTTCGGTGGTAGTATTACGCCAACCAACGAAGTTGAAAGAGGGTTTGCAATGAGCCAGAGCGAAATCGTCATCAAGGGTGCTCGCGAGCACAACCTCAAAGATGTCGACGTCACCATTCCTCGAGACAAGCTCGTCGTGATCACGGGCCTTTCGGGAAGCGGCAAATCCAGCCTTGCCTTCGATACGATTTATGCAGAGGGACAGCGTCGCTATGTGGAGAGCCTCTCTAGTTACGCGCGTATGTTCCTGGGGCAGATGAGCAAGCCTGACGTGGATAGCATAGACGGGCTTTCGCCGGCTGTATCGATCGATCAGAAGACGACCTCGCGAAATCCTCGTTCCACCGTTGGCACCACAACCGAGATTTACGACTACTTGCGACTTCTGTTCGCTCGCGTGGGCACGCCGCACTGCCCGGAATGCGGACGCGTCATCAAGAAGCAGACGACCGATCAGGTTACCGACGACATCCTCACGCTCGACCCGGGAGCGAAGGCCATTATCATGGCCCCTGTGGTGGCGGGTCGAAAGGGCGAGTTCACCAAACTGTTTGCCGATCTTTCGCATGAGGGATTCAGCCGCGTTCGCATCGATGGCGAGATAACGAAGTTGACGGGCGAGCCAATTACCCTGAACAAGAAGATCAAACACTTCATCGACGTCGTCGTCGATCGCGTTCAGCTGAAGGAGAGCGCTCAGGGGCGCATTGCCGAGGCCGTCGAGCTTGCCACTAAGCTCGCAGAGGGCCGCGTGCTCGTGCAGGTGCTGGGTTCCGATGGCAAGCCGCAGGGCGAAGCCGGAGGTGCCTCTAGCGGCGCGAAGGGTGGCTTAGGTGCGGGGGAGCACCTATTCAGCTTGGCGCTCGCTTGCCCGGAACATGGCCATTCCATGGACGAATTGCAACCGCGCGACTTCAGCTTCAACGCTCCTTATGGGGCCTGTCCCGATTGCTCCGGCATCGGCAGCAGGGAAGAGGTAGACGAATCGCTTGTGGTCCCCGATCCGTCGCTGACGCTTGCCGAAGGCGTGATTGCTCCGTTCAAGACGGGGAACTATTATCCCCAGGTTCTGGCGGCCGTGGCGCATCATCTTGGTTCGGACGAGAACACCCCGTGGGAAGATATGCCGAAGAAGGTGCAGCGCGGCATCATGCATGGCTTGGGGACGGAAAAGGTTCGTGTGGACTATCACACCGTCGACGGTCGCGATACCTATTGGTATCTGGAATGGGAAGGCGCGCTAGCCGCCGTTATGCGCCGATACCAGGAAGCTCAAAGCGATACGCAGCGCGAGAAACTGCAGAGCTACTTTGCCGTTATCCCGTGCCAGACATGCGGGGGCAAACGCTTGAAGCCCGAGATATTGGCCGTCACCGTAGG
>CAVBPP010000202.1:0-4068 GCA_963597295.1 Paratractidigestivibacter sp.
GACCTTCACCGGCCACCAGACGAAATACATCACGCCCGACAAGAAGGAGCCGCTCGTATTCGCGCTGGGCGATGAGGACGGTTTCGCCTACTGCCACGACATCCCCTGCCGCGAGTGCGTGTTCCGCTGCAAGGGCGGTTTCGAGATCTACGTGTACGTGGAGAAGCTTGGCATCCTCCACACCGACCGCGAGCGTATCCTCAGCCAGAAGATGATGGGGAAATAAGCGAAGCGCAGGCTACACGAGGCATGAGCACAGAATGGCGTTGAGCGGTCCCTCAAGTTCGGAATCGAACGTCCGCCCGGCGTCTTTCATGTATCCGAGGCATGTTTCGCCGCTTTCGCAATCTCGCATGTGACCAGCCAAAAGAAAGGACACTATGGGAAAGAAGAAGGAGAAACGGCGTTCCGCGTCGTACTTTATCGACTTTGAAAACGTCCGCGGCGCAGGCCTTGACGGCGTCGAAAATCTTCGCGAAGGCGACCGCGTGACCGTTCTTTACGGCAGCCGAGACAGCGCCTTGAAAATCGACCAGGTAAAGCATGTCATGGCGAGCCCGGCGAAGGTTGAATTCATCCAGGTCGCCACCGGCAAGCACGACGCCCTCGACTTTCAGCTCGTCGCGCTTCTCTTCATGAAGATGAAGAAGAGCCGCGACTATTTCATCATCAGCAAAGACACCGGCTTCGATTTCGCCATCCATATGGCGCGCGAAAAGGGAATCGAGCGCGTCTACCGCCGCGAAAGCATCTCGGGCACCACACTCGAACCGAAGAAGCTCCCGGGACGCCGCAGGAAGCCGCAGCGCCGTCTTCCGCAGCCGCGCAAGCAGGGTGCGCAGAATGCCGCCGAGGGGCAGCAGAACGGTCAGCAGCGGGACGACAAGCCGCAGCAGCAACAGGGGCAGCAGCGGGACGATAAGCCGCAGCAGGCACAAGGTCAGCAGCGGGACGACAAGCCGCAGCAGCAAGCGGACAGCCAGCCGCAGGTAGCACAAGGCCAGCAGCAAGCGGACAGCCAGCCGCAGGTAGCACAAGGCCAGCAGCAAGCGCAAACGGACGGCAAGCCACAACAGAGGCAGCAGCCTCAGGCGGCGCAGAGCGAGCAGCAGGCACAGGCAGACCGTCGCGAGCAGCGCGGCAAGAAGCAGCGTAAGCAGGACATCCCCGCGCAAGATAACGAGCAGTCTCAGCAGCCGGATCA
Organism: Paratractidigestivibacter sp.; assembly: GCA_963597295.1. GTDB lineage: Bacteria > Actinomycetota > Coriobacteriia > Coriobacteriales > Eggerthellaceae > Senegalimassilia. The sequence goes on from CAVBPP010000202.1 coordinate 1,205, forward strand.
GACGCAGAATGAGCCCGCACAGGAGAACGCCCAGAACGGGGCCTCCCAGGCGGAAGGAAAGGATTCCCCGCGTCAGTCGTCGTCGAAGCGCCGGCGTCGTCGGTCGTCCGGTCAGCGCTCGCAGCAGCGCAAGGACGCCTATCGCCGCACCGTGGAACAGACGCTCTCTCAGCAGCTGGAAGAGCTTCCGCCCGCAAAGCAGATTGACGCCATTCTCGCTGCGCTCGAGGCCTGCGATACGAAGACGCGTTTCTACAACTTCCTGCGGAAACAGCTTGGCAACGAGGAGGGCCGCGCGCTCTACGCGAACGTCAAAGGCAGCTTCGAAGAGCTTCGCGCCATCGAACGCCCGAACGCAAACCAGGCTTCGCCCGCGAAACAGGAAGCCCTCGCAAGTGAGAACGCGCCCGCGAACGAGAATGCAAGCGAACGCGAAAGCACAAACGCTGACGCGGTTCCTGCTGCAGATGCGGCTTCGTCTTCGACCGCAGATGCAAAAGCGGCTCCGGAACAGGCCTAATCAAGCCTCAAGCGAATAATCGCAAGCGCCATTAACAAGCAAGCGCGGAGTGCCAAGCACTTCGCGCTTCTTTTTTCCCATTCAAATAGTTCTGGCTTTCCCCATCCGCATCGCCCGCGTACTTCGAGCGGATAAGCGGGGCGGCGATGTACACCATGATCTGGTCGGTGCCCTCAGCGAGTTGGTTGCCGCGGCAATCCTGCCAAATGCGGCTCACGCGCTCTTCGTTCGTGTAGCCAATGCCGCCCAGAATCTGCATGGCATCGCTCGCCACCTGAGTCGCCGTCTGCGGAATATAGCGCTTCATCAGCGCAATCGCGAGCCTTCTGTCGGGCGCATTGCGATCGCACTTGTCGGCCGCTTCATACAGGAGATTGCGCATGTTCCAGATGCGCACTTCCATGTCGGTGAGCATCTGCTCGATCTGCTGGAATTCGCCAATTCGCGTGCCGAAAGCGGTCCGTCGACTCGCATAGCGCGTCGCATCTTCCATCGCGGCCTGCGCCATACCCAGGCACGACGCGCACGCGAAAATGCGCCCGCGCTCCAGCAGCGAGAACAGAAGCGGGAAGCCGCCGTCGGCTTTCGCGCCGCGCAAGCGATACTCCGGACGCAAAACGACGTTCTCGAAAACGACGCTCGCGAACGGCAGCATCGACTGGCCAATCTTGTTGATGGGATACGCCTTGATGCCCTCGAGCTTTCGCGGCACGAGCCAAAACGAAAGCGCCGGATGCTTCGTGTCCGTCGGCGCGTCCTTGTCGATCGCGGCCACCAGAATGTTCGGCGCGTATTCGCCATTGTTCACGAAGGTCTTCGCGCCATTAAGCACGAGCTGCCCGTCTTTCGTGCGCACCGACGTCGTCATGTTCTGCGTGTCAGATCCCGCCTGCGGCTCCGACACCGCCAGCGCGAACATCACGCGCCCAGTGTGCTTGAAATAGTCGATGACCGTCGAGAAGTCGTTGTCATTCGCAAAACCCGACATGATATGAAGGGCGAATAGGTCATTCTGAAACGGAAGAATGGCGCCCGCGCAGCGGGAAAGCTCTTCCAGAATGAGCGCCTGCGTGAGAAGGCTCTGCGAGAAGCTCTCCGACTGCCCTTCCGACGCAGGAAGATTGAAATAGCGCGTCGCGAATTCCTGCGCAACCTCGTCGGGCAGACCCTGGTCTTCGCTCCATCGACGAACATTTTCCTGCGTGAACACCGACGAGCCATACGCGCGCATGGATGCGACGATATTCTGCTGCTCTTCCGTCAGGTTAAAGTCCATAGGGCTCCCGTGCCTTTCGTTGTCTTATGCCTACAGAATAACCCATCTGTTGGGAAGTCTGCATCCCTAGACGAAATCTCACCTTTAAGTTTTGCCGATTTCCTAATCGAAAGTCACCCATTTTTAAAGGGACGGGGTATCTGCAGGAACGCCGCCCGCTGTTACCATATTCCGCAGGAGCAAGGAGAATCATCCGAAACGAAGGAGACCGCCCATGAAGGTTCTTGCTATTAACGGAAGCCACCGCGCCGGAAAAGGCACCGCGGCCATGGTGGAGGCCGCGCTTGAGGAGCTGCGCGCCGAGGGCATCGAGACCGAGCTTGTCGAGCTTTCCAAGTGCAACATCGAATATTGCATCGGCTGCAACCGCTGCCTTGGCAAGCCCGAGTGCACGGTGAAGGACGATATGCAGGGCCTTTACGAGAAGATGCTCGAGGCGGACGGCATCATCCTCGCCTCGCCCAACTATTTCGCGAACGTCACCGCCCGCATGAAGTGCTTCATGGACCGCACCCGTCCGCTCCATATGACCGCAAACGCCCTCAAGGGGAAAGTGGGCGGCATCATCGCCACGACCGGCCTTTCGAACTGCGGTGGTGAGGAAACCGTGTCGACCATGCAGCGCTGGTTCCAGATTCATGAGATGTTGCTGATTCAGCCGCGTCCCGAAGGCGAAGTGCTCGGGAATTACCCCCTCGCAACGATGTTCGACGGATTCGTCGATGGCCATGTAAAATGGCGCCGCATTCAGGATGACGAGGCGGCCTTCCGCTTCGCGCACCAGCTCGGACGCGACATGGCGGCGCTCATCAAGAAGCTGGCGTAAGCACGCGCTGCGGCGGCTGCGACGACACGGGCGGGCAAGCGAGGGCGACCGCGCAAGCCGCGAGCCGGCAAGCTGCGGCGGCTGCGGCGACACGGGCAACGCGCAGCTGCCTGCGCTACAGCCTCGCGGCGCGCGACGGCGCGACCGACCTGCCGAATGACCGCGTCACCAACCTCACGCCACACAACAGCGAACCAAAAGCAAAAGGGCGAGCCTTTCGGCGCGCCCTTCCTGTTCACGCT
>CAVBPP010000203.1:0-4033 GCA_963597295.1 Paratractidigestivibacter sp.
AGACGCATCGAGGAATAAACCGTGGCAAAGAAGAAAAAGCAAGAACCGAAGAAAAAGCGCGTGGTCAACCCCAACGTGATCGGCCTGCACTCCGAGGTTTTGGAGCAGCCCATCACGCAGACGCTCGAGTCGAACTACATGCCCTATGCCATGTCGACCAACGTGTCGCGCGCGTTCCCGGAAATCGACGGCTTCAAGCCCTCGCACCGCAAGCTGCTCTACACCATGTACAAGATGGGGCTTCTTAACGGCGCGCGCCAGAAGAGCGCGAACATCGTCGGCCAGACGATGAAGCTGAACCCCCACGGCGACGCGGCCATTTACGAGACCATGGTGCGTCTGGCCACGGGCAACGAGGCGCTGCTGGCACCGTTCGTGGAATCGAAGGGCAACTTCGGCAAGTACTACTCCGGTGACTTAAGCTACGCCGCCAGCCGTTACACCGAGGCTAAGCTCGCGCCCATCTGCGCCGAGATTTTCAAGGACATCGACAAAGACCCGGTCGACTTCATGGACAGCTACGACGGCGCCATGAAGGAGCCGCGCCTGCTGCCCACCACGTTCCCCAACATTTTGGTGTCGGCGAATAAGGGCATCGGCGTTGCCATGGCATCCGACATCTGCGGCTTCAACCTGAACGAAGCGTGCACGGCCACGATGGAATTTCTGACAGACCCCATGTGCGACCTGCTGGAATACATGCCCGCGCCTGACTTTTCCACCGGCGGCGAGATCATCTACCGCCGCGAGGAGATGCAGCGCATCGTCGACACGGGCACCGGCGGCTTCCAGATCCGATCTCGCTGGCGCTACCTGCCCGACGAGCGCATCATCGAGGTGTACGAGATTCCCTACACCACCAAAACCGACATCATCATCGACCGCATCGTGAAGCTTTCCAAGGAAGGCAAGGTGCGCGAGATCGCCGACATCCGCGACGAGACCGACCTGTCGGGCCTGCGCATCGCCATCGACGTGAAGCGCGGCACCGACCCCGAGAAGCTGATGGCGAAGCTGTTCAAGCTGACCACGCTGCAGGATTCGTTCAGCTGCAACTTCAACGTGCTGGTGGACGGCTACCCGCGCGTGATGGGCGTGCGCGAGATTCTGGGCGAATGGGTGAAGTGGCGCATGGAGTCGACGCGCCGCCGCATCACGTTCGATCTGGGGAAGAAGACCGACCGACTGCACTTGCTGCACGGCCTGGAAGCCATTCTGCTGGACATCGACAAGGCCATCGCCATCATCCACAACACCAAGCTTGAGGCCGAGGTCGTGCCGAATTTGATGAAGGGCTTCAACATCGACCAGGTGCAGGCCGAGTTCGTGGCAGAGCTGAAGCTGCGCAACATCAACGAGGAGTACATCCTGAAGCGCACGGCCGACATTGCGAACCTGACGGCCGATATCGAGGACCTGAACAAAACGCTGGCCAGCGAAAAGCGCATCAAGAAGGTCATCCGCGACGAGCTTGCCGCGGTGAACAAGAAGTACGTCATGCCGCGCAAGACCGGCCTGGTCGAGCCCTCCGAGGTGGTCGAGATCGATCTGGAGCCGAAGGTGGAGGAATATCCGGTGACCATGATGCTGTCGCGTCAGGGCTACCTGAAGAAGATGACCGACCGCGTGCTGCGCAAAACCACCAACCTGAAGTACAAGGATGGCGACGAGCCGTTCATCGAGTTCCCGTCGGGCAACACGCACGAGCTTTTGGTGTTCACCGACCAGTGCCAGGTGTACAAGTGCAAGGTGGCGCAGTTCGAGGACACGAAGTCGGCGCAGCTGGGTTCGTTCTTGGCCACTGACCTGGAGATGGACCCCGGCGAGAGCGTGATCTGGGCGCTTGACCCCGGCGATTACAAGGCCGACGTGCTGTTCGTGTTCGAGAACGGCCGCGTGGCGCGCGTGGCGCTGTCGGGCTACGCGACCAAGACCAACCGCAAGCGCCTGAAGAACGCCATCTACGGCGGCTCGAAGCTGCTGCAGGCCTACATTCTGGAAGAGGATCGCGACGTGGCCTTGGTGTCGAATGACCAACGCATGGTGAACTTCAACACGTCGCTGCTGAAGACGAAGACGTCCACCAGCACGCAAGGCGTGGTGGCCCTGACGGCGAAGCCGGGCCGCATCGTGACGATGGTGGGCCAGGCCGAGGAGTTCATCGGCAAGGACGCAGCGCCCGAGAAGTTTCGCGCCGAAAAGCTGCCCTCGTCGGGCGCGTCGCTAGCGGAAAGCGACATGAAGACGCTGTTCGAGCTGTAAGTAGATTGCGAGAGAATGGGGCGGTTTCCTGCCCCATTCTCTGTCTTATTCGGTTTCTTGCACCGTTTTCCAAGTTGCGCGGTAAACGGGGTAGGGTTTTGTTAGCTACAGATTACCGCGACCTGGAGTTTTACGCTCTGAGCGGCCGGTGAATATCTCTTTTGACCGTCGAAATTCTGTCCGGAAGAGGTTCTGACCGCCAAATCTACCGCGCAACTTGAAAAACGATGCAACATTTGGCGAATTTTTATCTGAACTTAAAAACTCATATTACAAAACCCCGGGTCGGTTAAATATGATTATAGTAATAATACCTACAAACCTCCGGTAGCGTATCGTTGCGGTATTCCGATCGTTATGAAACTCAGCAAGCGTCGCCGCCGGCCGATTGGGCTTCGGTTTTTGACTTCTCATTCGGCCTGGTTTGGCCATTGCTCGTGCCTATGAAATTCCGTTAGGCAACGTTACGTGATGTTTCGTTGGTTGAACGAAAACTCAATACGTTGTAGGGAGCGCGAAGCGCGACAGTGTCTTGGTCGCGTACGTCGCCGCCAAACGAAAAGGGTGCGAGCATTTCGCTCGCACCCTTAATGCTTTGGTAGGCTATCTACCTGGTATTTTACCAGCTAGGTTACTCAGCGGGTTTCTCGGCTTCCGGCTCGGCTGCGGCGGCTGCTTCGGCCTTGGCTGCGGGCTCTTCGGCAGCGGCTTCCTCGGTTGCCTCGGCGGCAGCCTTTTTGGCGGCCAATCGCTCGGCAACGGCGTTCTTGCGCTCGTCTGCGGCAGCAGCCCTCGCTGCCTTCCTTTCGGCCTTCTTCGCCTTCTTCTCGGCTTCGTCGGCATCCATGCTCGCGCCGACTTCCGCGACCTGCTCGATGCAGCCGATATAGGTGGCAATATCGTCATGCGCGCTTTCGGGGAACAGCATGACGTTGTCCTCCAGGTCCTTGGCGAAATCGATCAGGTATTGCATCTGCTCGATATTGGTGCGGCCCTTTTCGGGCTTGACGCCTTTTTGCTTGCCGTCGTTTTTGACCAGTTCGTAGTGCGCGGCCATCTCGTCGGAAATCTTGCCGTCTGCAATCAGCTTATCCATCTCTTTGTTGATGGGCTTTTGCGTCTTGACCAGCTTGTAGGTGGCCTTGATCATGATGCCGAGCTGGGAGAACAATTCGGGAAGGGTTGCGGACATGGTAACTCCAATCACTTTGATGGCGTCGCGCGCCGAGGCCTGAAGGCCCGCCCCCTCGCGCGAACAATACTCCCCTTATTGTGCCATATGTTCAGGCCCCCTAAGCAGAGCAGCGTCGTCTTTTTTCCTGCGCGCAATGTAAATCCCCCTTGCACGAAGGGGCATTCTGATGGGGAAGGGGGAATGAGCATGCAAACTTGGATTGCCGGCGCGTCTGCGTCCGCGCTGTTCGCGGGCATCGTTTCTGTATTGGCAAAATGCAGCAGCAAAACGACAGATTCCGTCGTGGCCACGGCGTTGCGCACGTGCGCGGTCGTGGCGTTCGCGTGGGTGATGATGGCCGTCGTGAGGCCGTTCGGCCAGGTCGGCGCTAAAACTGCTGTGCCACGGCTATTTTGATGCCATCGGTTTGGCGTTGACGGTGGTTGGCACGGCTCTGGTGGCGCTTTGCCGCTATCGGCGGCTTGTTAACTTCCGCGCATTTCCTCCGATGCTGGACGTAATTCCCCTCGTAAGTACTATAATTTCACGCATTAGTGAAAACGCCTGGAATCAAGAGGGAAGCCCACCATGGAAAAG
>CAVBPP010000204.1:0-4031 GCA_963597295.1 Paratractidigestivibacter sp.
CATCGTAGCCGGGCAAAAGCCCAACGCAAAACGTGGCGATGCCCATCAGCAACAAGGCCGCCACCAGGGTTTTCTTTCGCCCGAGCCTATCGCCAAAATGGCCGAACAGAAGGCTTCCGAACGGACGCGCCAAAAAGCTAACCGAAAAGGTGACGAATGAGAGCAGTGTGGCCAGCACCGGGTCTGACTTGGCCACGTCGGTGAAGAAGATAAGCCCGAAATAGCTTGCCGCCGCAATGGAATAGCAGTAGTTGTCGTAGAACTCGATGGCCGTGCCGATCATGGACGCGACCATGACCGATAGCGGAGAATCGCGCTTGAACTGCGGCTTTGCCGGCGCCGCCACGGCAGGCGCACCCGCAGCGCCCGCGCCCGCCGGCGCCAACCCGCCGGTCGCGCCCGCGCCAGCTCCCGCAAACGCCGACGCGTTTCGCTCGCGGCCCTCCCCCTGCATCAGGGGCTTTCCATCCTGTGTGCCAGACACTTCTTTCGCCTTGCCTTTCTTCACCGCGCAACAGCCTTTCACGCCGCGCGTCTTGATTGGTGACCGATTCGTGTTCGTGGGGACTGCCTGGGGAAACGCCTATGCGATCGATGCGCAACCCGCGGGCCGCACGCCCGCAGTTGGAAACGAAAAAACCTCTGCCGGGCCAGCGAAGGGCACAAAAAAGCCGGAGGCGTTTTCCTTGAAACAGCCTCCGGCACGCGAACCCCGTCAGCTGCCCGTTCAGGGTTCGGGCAGCGCAGTTGCAACCCGGACCCTACATAATTAGGTTCGTAATTAGAATGTCCAGGTTTGCGCAGGTCATCAATGCTTCCTTACCGTTTTGCACATCGGGTTTGATGCGACTTCGCAGCGTATATAAGCGCTGCACCGAAACGCCTTGGCGCCTCGACGGGGCTTATCTTCGTCGTTTAACCGCGAAGGTCAACCCTCGGACGCCCCTTCGTAACAAGCTCGTAACATTCCCCACTAAATCAGTGGGGTTATATGAAGCAAACATGAAACCTGCCAGGACCGCAATGAAAGCCGCTTCGGGGGACGACGGGGGCGCTACGAAGCAAATTCGGAAGCGGCCGGCACTCCAAAGCGCCCATCGACCGTGGTAGAATGCGAAAAATTCTCCGTATCGCCGCGCGTCCAGCTGCCAGAAAGCAGGAAGGAACACCCCATGAAATTACCCCAGCCCAAACCCGACCAGCGGAAACTGCCGCATTCCGCACCGCTAGCGAAGCGCGGCTTCAACGCTGCACTCTCCGCCGTGCTGGCGTTTTCGCTTTCCGGCATATCCGCCGGTGCCGCCTTTGGCGCGGAAGACGCCGGCGGCGCAGACGCAGCGGCCCAGGTCCAAACCTCCGCCACCGCAACCCTGGCCGCAAACGACGGCTCCGACTACACGCCTTCCGCGAAATACGACCTGCGCGACCCCAATAGCGACGGCGACACCTCCGACAGCGTGGTGACCCCCGTGAAGTTGCAAAACCCCTGGGGTTCGTGCTGGGGCTTCTCCATCATCGCGGCGGCCGAGACCAGCATCCTGTCCGACCTGGGCAAAACCTACGATGAGACGAAGCTCGACCTGTCCGAGCTGCAGCTTGCTAAGACCATCTTCAGCAACGACGGCGCGCCGGAGCAGTACGTCACGAAGGGACAAGGCGGCGAGGGCTACCACAACTCGTCCAGTAACCCCAACGCCGGCCTCGACACGAATTCCGGCGCCATGACCGGCGGCGGCTTCCCCGCTTACGGCGTCTCGGTCTTCTCCGCCGGCATCGGGCCCGTTGACGAATCGGCGGCTCCCTACAAAAACGCCGACGACCTCATGTATTGCCGCGTGTGGCTGAAGGACGCGACGGACAAGGACTTCAAGGTCTACCAGCTCACCGAGCAGCAGGCCAAGCAACACGAAACGGACGGCGCCACGGTGTCGCGCATCTGCTGGACCGGCAACTACGAGGACACCAACGGCACCACGAACTATACCGACTGGGAAATCGACGAGAGCCTGTGGAACCAATCGCTCTACGAGCTTGACAACGGCAACGTCATGCCCGAGACCAGGATTCTCGACGATGACGGCAACTACCAGGGAACAGACATGGATGCCGTCAAAGCCATCAAGAAGGAAATGGAGCTTTACGGCCGCGCGGTTTCCACCTGCTTCTGCGCCGATACCTCCAAGCCGAACGAAAGCGGCATTGCGAAGTACATGAACCAGAACAACTGGTCCCACTACACCTACGAAACGGTCGATGCGAACCACGCGGTCACCATCGTCGGTTGGGACGACTCCTATTCCAGGACCAACTTCGGCGACGGCCAGAACAACCTTCCCGAAGGCGACGGCGCGTGGCTGGTGAAGAACAGCTGGGGCGCCGAATCGAACGAGTTCCCCAACAAGACCGGCTGGGGCAACGACGGCTACTTCTGGATCTCGTATTACGACCGCTCGATCACGGAGTCGGAAACCTTCGACTTCGACGTTGATTCCACCTACAGCACAAGCGACAGCTACATCAATCAGTACGACTATCTGCCCGAGATGAGGTCCATCGCCGCCAGCAGCAAAAACCCCATCAGCTCGGCGAACATCTTCACGGCCGAGGGCGACCTGGCCGTTCGCAACCTGTCCGCAACCACCTACGCGCCCAACACCACGGTGAACTACAAGGTGTACCTGCTTGACGACGAAGCCGCCAACCCCACCGACGCTGACCACAGCACCCTGGTGTACGAGACGGACGATACCTACGTCTACGCCGGATTCCACCGCATCGGACTTAAAGAGTCGGACTGGATCGCGATGCGCGAAGGCCAGCGATACGCCGTGGTCACCACCCAAAAATGCAACGACGACGGATACTACTACCAGGGCGTCGCGGTGAATATCTCGAAGCCGACCGATGCGATGATCGCGAAGAACACCGAGCAAGCGTACACGAGCGTCCAGGAATCGACGTACATGAGCCTTCTGGACTCGTACAAAAGCTACTGCAAGGCCAAATACCCCACCATGTCCGAGCAGGAAATAGAAACCCAGGCCATAGCGCTCACCGACGCACGCTTCGAGGACGACGACATTCAGGTTGAGATAGAGAACCGCGTAAGCGACTTGGTGGACGCCTACAAGAACTCCTACTACGTGTCGAAGGTGAACGAGGGCGAGAGCTGGACGAACGCCACTTGGAATGTCGATGCCAGCACCATGACCGCAACCGGCGACGCCACCACGGAGTGGGCCGATTGGAGCGAAGCGGTTACCGGCAAGGTCGAATCGAAGAAATACTACAGCGATCAGCTGGAGCTGGTTGCCGACAACGCGGCGATCAAGGCATACTCCGCTACCCGCAGCTGGGCGGGCGTCGATGAGCTTTCCGAGCTTGAACAGGCCATCGCCGACGCGAAGGCGGCGCTTGCGACTGCCAAGATCAGCGCCGACGGAACGGACGTGGCCGAAGGTGAAACATGGATGACCCAGGAGCAGTACGACGCCCTGGCCGCCGCCGTGGCCGACGCGGAAGCCCAACTCGCCTTGGCCGGCAGCGACTACAAGACCAAGTTGGCGAACACCACGCCCACGCCGGACAAGGTGAAGAGCGCCACGGCATCGCTGGCCCTGACCTCGCAGAAGGGCACCATGAAGGCCGCAAGCGCCGATGCGCCCGCAGATTCGAAGACCAGCACCGCGAAGACCGGCGACGGCGTGGCAACCGCCGGGGCCGGCGCCCTCGCCTGCTTAGCCGGCGCGGCAGCCGTTGCCGTCATCGCACGCCGCAAGCAGCTGCGCTAAAAGCTAACGGCGCAGACAAGCGCGTCAAACAAACGGAAAGCCCGTGCCGCCTGATGGCCGCACGGGCTTTCCGTTTTCACGAAACCGAACTTGAGTTCCGCGGCATGCGATTGCGCGGCGCAGCCGCGGACAGCGCCGCCGGCCCCTTCCCCACCGGGAAGCAGCAACGCCACGGCCGCAAGCACCTACGCTGCGGGCGCCAGCTCTTACGCCTGGGCCTCCTCGGACTTGCCCGCGGCA
>CAVBPP010000205.1:0-4021 GCA_963597295.1 Paratractidigestivibacter sp.
CCTGCACCGAGCTGTTCGACGTGGTCATCGAGCGCGCCGGGGCAATCCAATACGATTCGGTCGCCTTCACGCGCTTGGCGGTAATGGTTACTTCGCCGTATACATCTACGATGAAACTATCCGTAATCGGTGTCGAGAAGCTGAAGTCCTTCTTCGTGTAACCATACCCCGCGTAAAGGCTGCAGGTCCAGCCGTCAAAGTAGGTCCCATCGCTGGCGATCGCGTCGCTCACGGCCGGCTCGGTCGCCTTCGCGCCGTAGAGTATCTCCTGCACCTTATCGGGCGTGCCGTCGCGGAAGCATATCCTCACTTTGACGGTCTCAAGGTCGTACTTGTACTGAATGACCGTTGATCCGTCGCCCTTGATAATCTCGCTATGTCTGGGAGGCGTCTTGTAATGCCGTATAGCGGAATTGTAGACGAATCCTCCATAGGACCCCGTCTGACCATGAAGATTAAGTGTTCTCGTAACCTTATACGTACCGTCAGGGTTCTGCATCAGAACCTCAATCTTGTACGGCGTGTCATAGCGGGCGTTCCACTTGGCGTACAGCGTCAGGTCGGAGTCGGGCATCGTGTCGTTCTTGATGTCGAAAGGCTGGGTAAGCGCCTCATCAGTGTACCAACCTGCGAAGTTATAGCCGGCCGCCGAGAGTTTCGGCGCCTGGTCGGCGAGGCTCGATCCGAAGGCGACGTCCTCCACCGTCTTGTCATCACCATGGCCATTGGCCTTGAACGTAACGGTATAACGGTTCAGGTCGTAATTGATGGTGACCTTGTTGACGGCCGGCTGCTCGGCGGCGGTTTGTTCGGCCGTCAGCGAGGCGACGGACGGCTCATCGGCTGCGAGCGCCGCGAGCAGGATCTGCTCGACGTCCTGGGCCGTGTAGCCCTTGAACTGCTTGGCGGCAACTTCGGTCCAATCGCCGGCCAAGCCGTGCAGGATGTAGGTTTCGGCGTCGTCGACCAAGTAGGTTCCATCGGGCTGCTCGAAGGCAAGCTCAACCGTGTAGGCGACATCTCCGCCCGCGACCGCCCAGCCGGCATACAGCGTCAGGCCACTGTATGCCGAATCGGCCACTTCGCCATCCCAATCAACAGCAAGCAGGCAGGTCTCGTCGTAATACCAGCCGGTGAAGTCGTAGCCCTCGCGGGTCGGGGCCTCGGGAGGCTCGGCCGATGCGCCGTGGAGCACCGTCATGTCGGCGACCGACGAGCCGCCGTTCGCGTCGAAATGCACCGTGCAAGGCATACGGTCGTAGTAGACCTTGATGGTCGTGGAGCCGTCGCCGGCGATAGTCTGCTGCTCGAAGGGCTGGGCCGTGTAACCCTCGATCTCGGGGGCTTCGAAGCTCGTCGTCCCCTCGATAGTGCCCTCCACCAGGTCGGACACGGTGGGCTCGGAATAGTAGCCCTTGCCATCTTCGGTCTGCTCGTAAAGCTCGACCTTGTAGGTGGTCGTTGAGGGCTTCCACTTCGCCTTGAGCGTGACGTCGGAATCGAACGTCGTCTGCTCGTCAACCAGATTGCCACCGTCGTACCAGCCGGTGAAATCATAACCGGCGCGCTCGGGTATGGGCAGGGAGTCGATCGTCGAGCCCTTGGCGACGTTCACCGCTTCGCAGGAGGTTCCGCCATCGGAATCAAAGGCAACCTTAACAACCTCGGATCCCTCGATCCACTTAGCGTAAAGCGTCACGTCGTGGTCAGGCATGGTAGAGGTGGCGAAGTCCCAGGCCTGCGTGAGGTCGGCATCGCTGTACCACCCGGCGAATGCGTAGCCTGCGCGCTGCGGCGTGGGCGACTCGCCCGCCAGCTCGCCGTAGGCAACCTGGCGCGACTCCACGGAGCTGCCGCCGTTGGATTCGAAGGAAAGCGTGTATTCGTCAGCCGCCTCGTAAGTGTATGTGGCGTTCAGCTCAACGATCGTCTTGCCGCCGGCATCAATGGCCAGGGTCAGCAGGTCGGACGGAATAGATTGAGCGGAAAAGGCGCCCTGGGCGGTATCGCCAGCAGCCACCTTGGCGCCGTCGATATCGCTGGCCCATGCATCGCCGTAGCCGGGCACGGCCAGGCCGGTGAGCGTCAGGTCGTCGGCCGCAGTCGCGGAGAACTCCACGTTCGACGTGAGCACGTTGCCGTCGGAATCGACTGCGATAGTCCCGAACACGTCCGCACGGACAACGTTAGCGGAGTCGACGGCCGAAGCCCGGGCAGCATCGGCAGAGTCGTCGGCCAAAGCCCGAGCAGCCGAGGCGCCCAACAAAAGCGCGGCGGCGAGCACCGCGACCGCACCCACGGCAACCACATCCTTGGCCGAACCGGAAACGGCCTGCCCGCCCTCGGCGCGAGCTGCGGCCAGACGGCGCGAGCGGACAGCAACATACGCGCCACCGACCGCCAGCACGAGCACGCCCGCGATGGCCAGCCCCGCGACGTCGCCCGTCGCCGTACCGGACTTGTTAGGCGATGCAGCCGCCTTGCCGGAACCGCCGTCAACTTGGCCGCCGGACCCCGCATCCTGCACGGTGACGATCAACTGACCGGTCGCCGTGCCCTCCGCCTGCCGGGCAAATGCCTGCCCCGGCACGGCCGCCAAAAGCGACATAACCAACAGCAGGCCAGCTAGAATCGCCCCCCCATCTGCGAATATCCGCAATACCGCATGCCTTTCCGCCCACCATATCGGCTCCTTCCACACGCATGCTTACGTTTTCTCCACATTCTACCGCTCAGACATAAGCGACAACGTGAGAATTAACGCGGAAGGGGCAGGCGGGCCAAGCGCGGCGCGACCCGTGCAGTCGCTATTTCACAGGCAACGTGGCGGTGAAGGTCGTCCCGGCCTCGGCGGAACTTTCCACCTCAAGCGCGCCGCCGTGGTCGACTGCGATGGCGTGAGCGATGGCAAGCCCCAGGCCGTGTCCGCCGGCGCCCGACGTGCGCGCCTTGTCGGCGCGATAGAAGCGGTCGAACACGTGGGGCAGATCCTCTTCGGGAATGGGCGTTCCGGTGTTATGCACGGTCAGCTTCGCGCGCCTTCCCTGCACGCACAGGCCAACGTCGATGCGCCCCGATCCGTCAACGTACTTGCAGGCGTTGTCTATCAGCGTCGTGGCCAGGCGCTGCAAGCGCTTCGCATTGCCGGAAACCGTAACCCCCTCGGCAATGTTCGACACCAGTTCAACCCCTCGTTCGAACGCAACGGACTCGAATTGCAGAAGCTCGCCCTCCACCAAATCGGACAGGTCAACCTTTTCGATATCGCGATTCGGAAGCGCGGCCCCCGTCGCGCCCGCCGCGGCGCTCGTGGCCTCTTCCTCGTCCATTTTCGCCAGGGTCAGCAAGTCCCCGACCAGGCCCTGCATGGCCTCGGCCTCATGCTGCGTGCTCTCGAGCCACTGAGCCTGGCTTGCCACCGTGCGCTCCGGGTGCTCAAGGGCAATGGACGTGTTGGCCAGTATCACCGTCAACGGCGTTTTCAGGTCATGGGAGGCGTCGGCCACGAAGCGGCGCTGCTGCGCCCAGGCATTCGCGACCGGGCGCAAAGCCCAGCGGCTGAAGAACACGCTGATAATCAGGAACACCACAAGGGTGATAACCCCGACGACCGTAAGCGTCAGCGCAAGGGACTGCCAAGCGCTCGCGTTGCTCGTGTCGGCGAACGCGAGGTACATGGTTCCGCCGATGTCGCGCTTCAGGTAGATAAGCCCCAGGTCGGTAAGGGTTCCAGAGCCTTCAGACGCGGACGTAAGCTCGCCCGTGGCCGTGTCAAGGACATCGTTGGATAGGGAAGCCGTGTTGGTGTCAGTCGAATTCACTTGACCGGACGCATCGACGGAGAAAACAGCCATGGGAATGACCTGGTTGCTGCCGCGTTCGCGACCGCCGATAACCGGCGGGGTGCCGCTTTTCGAGCTTGAGGACGAATCGGCGGAATCGCTCGAACCCGTCGCGCTGCTGGAGCCGGATGCGCCCGACGAGCTGCCGGAATCCGCCGCGGCGTCGGAGCCGGAAGCGC
>CAVBPP010000206.1:0-4020 GCA_963597295.1 Paratractidigestivibacter sp.
CCCTCGAGGTGCGCAACGTGACGTTGCAGGCGCAGCGGGCGGGTTCGACCTGGAGCGAAACCGGGGGCGCGCTGCAGACGCGCGTCGTGCAGACCGGCGTTTCCTTCGACGTGATGTATCGGGCGCCGACGTTTCTGGCGCTGCCCGGGTGGCAAGGTGTCGAGCTTTCGCGCCATGTTGCTTTTTCGGTCGACGATCAGAAAGCCGTGGAAGTGCAGGTGAGCTCGTGACGCTGTTCGGTTGCCCGTGCGACGAGCGGGGAAACATCGCGCCCGTGGCGGTCGTTTCGATATTCCTGCTTCTTTCGGTCATGGTTTTCGCGGTGGATATGGGCATCGCCTATTGCGCGAAGGATAGGCAGGAGCAGGCTCTTGATGCGGCGCGCGCGACATGTATGGACGCAGCTGCATCTCAGCAGGCGAAATATTCCGACGATCCGGGGGCTGCGCTTTCGGAGCGAATCGTCGAGACCGTTCGCGCCCAGGGCGTTACGGCGGCTGTGGACGTTTGGTTCTACGAAGCGCCTCGGGGTTCGGTTCCCGAATCGGAGCGTTACTGGGTTGTGGGCATGCAGGTGTCGCAATCCGTGCCGACTGTTTTCGCGAAGGGACTCGGGCTCGATTCCATCGGCGCAGCATCGTGCCGGGTCATCGAAGCGCGCCCGTATGCGTCGCAGAAGGTGTGGCGCCCTGCGCGTCGCGTTTGCGGGAAGTATTCGTTTGCGCAGGGCTCGACTGCGGCACAGGGGAAGTTCACGGCGATAAGCGAGCTCGACGAGTTCCCCTCCGAAATGGCCGAACGTGCCAGAGCCGCGGTTTAGGGGAGTTCGCCGATTGGCGGGGAAAGGAGAAAAGATGGTGGTGGCAAGAGCGGGCGTGCGTCGATTCGGACGTGCCCAGGCGACGCGCCGCCGCCCGGCATCGACGCAGATGGCGGGTCAGGTGGAGAGGCATAACGGCGCGTTGTCGGAAGATGCGGAGATGGCATCCTCTCGTGCGCGCGGCGGTGCCGGCAATGCTGAGCAGGCGGCCATCGGGCGGCTAAAGCAGCTGTCGGTGATAGCCGCGGCGGCGGTTGCCGTCGCTTTCGTGGCGCTGGCGTTCGGCGTTTGGCAGTCGGCGAGTGCGGGCGCGGCGGTGGATGCCGCGACGCGTAACCAGGTAAGCGTCCTTGTGGCGAACCGCGACATCCATGCGGGCGATGCGCTCGCCGAATCCGATGTGACGGCGAAGCTCGTTCCTGAGGCGTATCGGGCAAGCGGGGTTTATCAGGCGCAATCGGCCGCAGCGGCGGGAATCGTCGGTGGGCGCGCTTTGGTGGATATCCCCTCCGGTTCGCAGCTGAATTCCGGTGTTGTCTCGGTCGCCGGCGGCGATGGCCGTCTTTCGGCTAGCTTGGCCTCGGGCATGGAGGCGGTATCCGTTTCCGTCGACGACGAGACCGGCATCGCCGGGCAGATTAAACCGCTCGATCACGTTCGCGTCGTCTCGGTCGAGACGGCAAGCGGCGGCGCATCGGAGGCAGTCGAGATTTGCGCGAAGGCCCGCGTGCTCTCAACCGGGGGCGACGGTGCGGGCGAAGGCGTTTCCTATGCGGCCGTCACGCTTGAGGTGACCCCCGACCAGGCGAACGAAGTGCGTGCGGCGCAGTCGTCGGGTCGCGTGAGCTTGCAGTTGATCGCGGCGTTTTCCGACACGGGTGAAGGTGCTTGATCATGGACAGATCGACTGAACTTGCGTTGAAGCGGTCGGTGCGCGATGGCCTTGCGCTGCGAATGCAGGGGTCCGCCGATCCGGCGGGCGCCGAGGGCGTTATCGCATCCTTGGTCGAGGAGACGGCCCGTTCCTGGGGAATCATAGCCGCTGGAGATGAGCTTGCTGTTCTGACCAGGGCAATCGTCGATGACTTTTTGCGCTACGGCCCGCTTCAGCCCCTCATCGAGGACGAGTCCGTCACCGAGATCATGGTGAACGGCGGAGGCGTTGACCTGAACGATCCGGCCATGCCGTATCTGGATCCGAAGGTGTTCGTCGAACGCGCCGGGCGCATCGAGCCCCGTCCGGATGTTGCCTTCGACGACGCCGACCATTTGCGGCGCATCATCAACAAGATCGCCGAGCAGGCCGGGATGCGTTGCGACGAATCCCATGCGATGGGGTGCGCGATGCTTCCCGGTGGGCGTGCGAGGGCAACTTACATCATTCCTCCGCTCGCGCCTGACGGCCCGGCGCTTAATCTGCGCATGTTCAGCGAACATGTGATGGGGATAGATGATCTGGTGGCGAAGGGTGCCCTGCCGGTTCCGATCGCGGAATTCCTCGGCGCCGCCGTTCGCGCACGTTGTCCGATAGTCATCTCGGGCGGTACCGGCTCGGGCAAGACGACGCTGCTCGGCGCGCTTTCCGGGTTCATTCCCGACGACGAGCGCGTCATCACCATCGAGGACACACCCGAGTTGCGTTTGAGGGCTGCCCATGTCGAACGCATGCAAACGCGTGAGGCGAATACGGAAGGCCAGGGCGCCGTGGGCATGCGCGAGCTGGTGGCGCTGTCGCTGCGCCGTCGCCCCGATCGAATAGTGGTCGGCGAATGCCGAGGCGCAGAGGCCTACGAGATGCTTCAGGCCATGCAGACCGATCACCCCGGGTCGATGACGACCATCCACGCGAACGACCCCGGCAACGCCCTGAGTCGCCTGCGCACGATGGTCGGCTACGCGAATTCCGACTTGGGGCTCGACGTCATCATGCAGCAGATAGGCGAATCGCTGCAGGGCGGGCTCATTGTTCATGTTGAGCGCATGCGCGATGGTTCCAGGCGCGTGACCAGCGTCGTTGCTATCGATCGATTGCCTGAAGGGTCGTCGGTCATACCGCGTGCGGAGCTGTTCCGATTCGAGGTCACCGGCGTGGACGCCTTCGAGCGCGTCATGGGCTCGTGGCGAGCCCTTGGCGTGCAGCCGCAACGCATCAAGGAGCGTATGGCGCAGGCGGGAGTTTGGTACGACCCGGCATGGTTTTTCGAGTCATGAGGAGGTTGCCATGTCCATTGCATATCCGCTAGCTGCGGTTATTGCGGCCGCCGCGGCCGCGCTCGGCATTGCCGCCTATAGCGTGCATAGGCGCCAGAAGACAGCTTCGAAAGATGCCGAACTGAACGCAAAAGCTCTTTATGAACAGGGGAGACAATATGCCGAGGACGCAGTGGAAGAACCCGGGCCCGCCGCCCGTGCGCTTGCCGATGCGGGCATAGACGCCAAGCCGGTCACCTGGGTCGCGAGCCTTGCCGCGATAGCCATCGTAATCGCATCGTTTGCGAACCTTGCGGGCGGGCCTGCTCTAGCGGCGCTCTGCGCGGCGGCGGTCCCCATCGCGGCTGCGGTGCGGGTCGCGCTTGGCAGGCGGAAGCGGCGCGAGCAGTTCGCCGAGCAATTCGTGCGTATGCTCCCGCAGCTTTCGGCTAGCGTGAAAAGCTCGCTCACACTCGAGCGGTCGATTCGCATTTCCGCAGATCATGCCCCTGAACCGTTACGGGGCGAATTGGCTCGCATACTTGCCCAGGCAACGTACGGGACACCGTTGCCCGAGGCGTTCGAGGCGCTCGCGAAGCGGACCTCCTGCCGCGATGCGGCGGCGCTCGCGGCGGCGATGCGCGTTCAGAGCCGCTTCGGCGGGCCGCTATCATCCGTGCTCGATTCCATTGCCGACCACGCGAATGCTCGCATGCGCTTGGAGCGCGAGCTTCGCACGGAGCTTGCCGGGACAAAGCTCGCGCAGTGGTTCGTCGCCTGTTCGATGCCGGCGATTTTCGTGATGTCTTACGTGCTGAACGCCGATTTCGCGCAGTTCTACCGTGAGGAGCCTTTGGGCTGGATAGTGCTCGCGGGGGCGCTGCTTATGGAGGTTATCGGCGTGCTGGCGTGCCGGCACGTGACGAAATGCAAGCGCGCTCTGGCTTAAGGGATGCGCGTTGCCGGCAATTTCGCCGTTAATGCAGCTTACGGAGGGAAAGGAGCATCGG
>CAVBPP010000207.1:0-4003 GCA_963597295.1 Paratractidigestivibacter sp.
CGTCAACGGCCTGCACGAACAGATCGGCCATCCCTTCCTCCATAGGCAGAATGTCCTCGAAGACGACAAGGCCGCAATCGGGCTCGACGCCCCTGATCTGCGCGGCAAGCGTTCCCTTCGGCAGCTCGCAGATAAATGCGGGCGAATCGCCGCGAATCCACATCACATGCTCGAACGAGAAAGCCTCCGCGGCATAATCGAGGGCGGCCACGGTCTTCCCAAAACCGGTCGGAGCCACGATAAAGCGCGCGACGCTGCGCTCGCCGAGGAGCTTCGTCGTGATGTGGAGGCGTTGAAACGTGCGCGATGACGGCAGATGCCGAGGTCGGCATCCGCGAAGCGCGGCTTGTTCGAGAAATTTCTGCATCGTGAATATCCCCTTTTCGTTCAGGGGAGATGCGTGGTTGGTGAAAGCAAGATACACGCGATGCGGGTTGCAGACAAGCGAACGCACGTTTAGTTTTGCCGAAAACCGGCAGCTTCAGGCGGCAAGGCTAGCGACGATCGCGCAATATCTAGCGAAAACCCAGCACAACGCCCACCACCGGCTGCGTGGCGAAAAAAATTGCCGCCCGACGAAAAATTTCGCCGAGCGGCTCAACTGCGGTTTGAATGACGCGAAGGCCAGGCGGCCAGGCGACTAGGCCTCCACGCCGACGAGCTTGCCGATGCGCTCGGAGTACACCAGGTCGGTAAGGCCAGCTTCCTTCGCCAGATCGACGAGCGGAGCGTCCTTCCACAGAGCCTCCAGGCGATAGTACTCGCGCGTTTCGGGCTGGAACACGTGCACGATGAAGCTGCCGTAGTCGAGCAGCGACCACGTACCGTCGGAGGTGCCTTCAATATGCAGCGGCTTCGCGCCGCCGCGGGTGCGCACCTGCTCCTCGATCTCATCGACGACGGCCTCAACCTGGCGGTTGTTCGACGCCGTGACGATGACGAAGTACTCGGTGACGCCGATGAGGTCGCCGACCTCCTGCACCATGATGTCGGTCGCCTTCTTCGAATCGGCCGCCTCGGCCGCGATGATGGCGCATGCGCGCGGGCCCAAAAGCGCGGGCTTGGGGCGTCCGTACATGTCTACGCCCTGGTCGATGGGCTGCTCCATTGCATTTTGATCGGTCATGAACTTACCTTTCGTTTATCGCTTCGCGCGCGCTCGGGCGCGTTCGACGTAATGATTCCAAACCTTCACGGCGTCGGGATGGATGAGCTTCCTGCGCGACACCAGATTATCCAAAACATGCACGAAGGTGGCCAGGAACAGATCTTCCAACTCGGCCTTGCCCACCATATCCCGCAGCTCTTCGACGGCGGGGTAATCGCGCGACGGCTCGATGGCGTCGGCAACGTAGATTATCATGTCCAGGTCAGACATGTTCTCGCAGCCGGACGTATGCACGGCGATTGCATGGATCAAATCGTCGGGCAGCTCGGGGAACCGACGCTTGAGCGCAACGGCCGCCGTCGGGCCGTGAAGCAAGTGCGGCATGCAGAGGTAACTTTGCAAATCGTCCTGAAGCCCCAGCTCATGCGCACGATTGATGATGCCGGCGTCGTCGTAGCCCTTATCCCAATCGTGCAGCAGGCCGGCCAACGCGGCAAGGTCGACATCGACGCCGTAGGCCTTCGCCATCTTCACCGCGGTCTTCGACACGCCGAGCGAGTGCTTGAAGCGCTTCGGCTTCACACGCGTTTGCAGCTCCGCCTTACGGGCCTCGAAGAATTCCTTGGAGAGCACGTCGGAATCGCTTGCGCTCGCCTCTGCTCGCGTGGGTTCCTTCGCCACCGGTTCGCTCCCCTGTTCTTCCTCGTCGTTTCGGTATAAGCCGTGGGAAGAAATATAATCGACCACCGCGTCGGCCGTCAAATAACGCGGCGATTTTCCAGCGGAAATACGCGAACGCAAGTCGGAGGACGAAACGTCGAGCGCGCTGACCTCAACAAGATTCAGCTTGAAGCCCGCAGCCTCGATAAAGGCCTGCGCATCGGGGCCCAAGTTTGCGCCGGGGCGCTGGCCCACGACCAGCTCGCATAGGCTCGCCACCTGGGCGCTTTCGCGCCATTTCAGAATGCTCGCGGCAGTATCCGAACCCGTGATCAGGCAAAACGTAACGTTTTCCGGGTAATGCGCGCGAAGCTGTCGGAGCGTGTCCGCCGTGTAGGTAAGCCCGCCGCGATCGATCTCGATGCTACTGACGTCGAAATGAGGATTCGAAGCCACGGCGAGCCTGCACATCGCCAGGCGATCTTCTGCCGGCGTTACGTTTCGATCGAGTTTGAATACAGGTGTGCCCGCAGGAACGAACAGCACCGCGTCAAGCGAGCCGCCTTGCCGCGCCTGCTCGGCGAAGGCCAGGTGAGCCATATGAATAGGATCGAAGGTGCCGCCCATGATGCCAAGGCGCACGGGTTTACCATCAAACCCCAGGTGATCGAATCGTTCGCTGATGATAGGCATTATTCGCGTACCTGTCCCGTGCCGCGCAGCACGTATTTGTAGCTCGTGAGGCCCTCAAGGGCAAACGGCCCGCGAACGTGCAGCTTCTGCGTTGAGATGCCTATTTCGGCGCCAAGGCCGAACATCCCGCCGTCGGTGAAAGCAGTTGAAGCGTTCACATACACGGCTGCAGCGTCGACTTCGTTAATGAATTGCTCGGCCGCGGCGGCACCAGCTTCGGTTTCCACGTTCGCGACGATGGCCTCAGAATGCTTGGTACCGTAGCGGTTGATATGCTCGATGGCCTCTTGTACGCCATGAACGCAGCGAACGGCAAGGTCAGGTGCCAGATATTCGGTCTCCCAATCCGCGTTGCCCGCACGGTCGAATTGCAGGGCTTGACCGACCGGTAACCGATTTTCACCGGCATGCAGAGCAACCCTGCACGCAAGCTCGTCGCAATGAAGTCGAACGCCTTTGTCGGCAAGCGCGCTGAAAGCTTCCGGAAGGAACGCTTCGGCGATCGATTCGTCGACGAGCAGCGTCTCAGCTGCGTTGCACACGCCGAAACGACGGGTTTTGGCGTTCACGATGATATCGCGAGCCATGGCGAAGTCGGCCGTTTCATGCACGTAGACATGGCAATTGCCCGTCCCCGTCTCGATGACCGGCACCTTCGCGGTTTCCACGCAGTGACGAATGAGGCCGGCGCCGCCTCGCGGCACCAGCACGTCAACAATGCCATGCAGCCCCATGAGCACATCGGCGGCGGCGCGATCGGTCGATTCGATGAAACCGATGCAGCCCGCCGGCATACCGGCAGAGACAGCCGCGTTTGAAAGAACGCGTGCGATAACGGAGCACGAACGGGCAGCCATCGACCCGCCTCGCAGCACGCAAGCATTACCCGATTTCAGGCAGATGCCCGCAGCGTCAGCAGTGACGTTCGGACGCGCTTCGTAAACGACGGCGACGACGCCTAACGGCACGCTGATGCGCTCAAGCGAGATGCCGCTTTGAAGCGTGCGACGCTGCTGCACCAGGCCGAGCGGATCGGGAAGGTCGATGAGCTCTTCGATAGCGCAAGCCATGCCCTCGATGCGCGCGTCCGTTAACAGCAGGCGATCTACCAGGCTTTCCTTTGTGTTGGCAGCTTGCGCGGCTTCAACATCCTGCGCGTTTGCGGAAAGGATCGAAGCGGCATTCGCGCGCAAAGCTTGCGCCATAGCGGCAAGCGCCTCGTTACGCTCGTTGAGCGATTTGCCCGCGAGAGCGGGTGCCGCGGCCTTGGCGGCGCTCGCGATGCCTCGCACCTCTTCCTCAAGCGTCATAGCAACCTTCCTTCCTGCGAAATCGCAGCTCAACCAACTAAGATTATCCGGCTTCGCCGGATGCGCGAGCTTCCGCTCGCGCCTACGAATGGAGAAGCAGTCGCGCTCGCGACCTCGCCGGCCCGACAGCCTCACCAGCCGCACTCGCACTCGCAACCTAATCAGTCGCGCAGGCCCACCAGCTGCAGCAGCAAACGCCCAGCCAGCCTCACTCGAAAACGATCAGCTCGTC
>CAVBPP010000208.1:0-3967 GCA_963597295.1 Paratractidigestivibacter sp.
CTTCACGACGCGCCCGTCTTGCACGGTCACCCAGACGCCGCATTCCATCTTGCCGCATCCGCGACAGCTGCTGCGCACGCGCTTGACGTTCGCAGATTCCTCGGCGGCAGCCTGGTCGACGCGCGTAAATTCGGTGCCCGTCGCGGCAACCGCCGCCGCAGCTGCGGTGACGGCGGAAAGCTTCGCGAAGGTACGGCGCGTGATCGATAACTTGCCCATGAATCCCCCTTTCATAGTAATTTGGAATATCGACACAAACGTCTCTCGCTTCATTCTTTGTGCCTTAATCCCCCAACAAAAGGGTTTATACTCGTGTCATCGGGGATGATGGAAATTCCAATTTGCATACCGCAGATACTGTGTTGCATAACGGATATTCCGGAAGGGCATAACAATGCATATCGAATACCTAGAAGAGTTCATAGCGCTCGGGCAATGCTTAAGCTTCACCGAGGCGGCGAAGCACTGCAACATCACGCAACCGGCGCTCAGCAAGCACTTAGCGTCGCTCGAGCGCGAACTGGGCGTGCAGCTTGTCGACCGCGACAGGCACAACGTCGAGCTTTCGCAGGCCGGACACGCACTGCTGAAGGGCGCGGTGCCCATCTGCGAGCAATACCGATCGCTGCGTGAACGGGTGCAGAGCCTGGCCACGCTGCCGACGCTGCGAATCGGCGGGCTGCTGCAGAACCCGCGCGTGCTGTGGATCATATCGTCGGCGCTGGCGCAGGGCTCGGCGGGTGCCGGGGGCGGCTCGCAGGCGGCCGGCGCGGCGGGCGCGGCGGGCGGCTCGGGCAGAAGCTCGGCCAGCTCAGCAGGCGCCAAGGCGAGCCGCCAACCCTCCGCAAACAAGCAAGCCATCTCGTGCACGTACAACCAAACGCTTTCCAAGCCCTTCCACGAACTGCTGGCCGAAAAGGAAGTCGACCTAGTGTTCACCTACGAAGACGCCGCTCAACGCGAACAGGCCGGCGAGGGGTTTTCCCGCCTGCCGCTGTTCGACGACCACTTCGTCGCCGTCATGCCCGCCGACAACCCCTTGGCCGAAAAAGACGAGGTCAGCATTGAGGATCTTGCTAACGAGACGTTCATCAAGCTGTCCGGACCCTATTTCGCATGGGGCTGGGACCACATCGAGGCGGTTTGCCGTTCGCATGGGTTCGCCCCGAAGACGCGAACCGCCATCATGCAGCCGGGGCTCGATTATTCGCTGGTGAACCTTGACGGAAGCATCATGATTCTGTCGTCGTCTGCGCTGACCGGGCAGCTGTTCACGCGCATGAAGGCCTTCCGCTGCGTGCCGGTTACCGACGAGGACGCGCTGTTTTCCATCTGCGCGATGTACCTGACCGGCAACAAAAACCGGTCGCTCAAGCTATTCCTCCAGCAAATGGCCGATTCGCTCGGCGAATAGCCACGTCGCAGGCGAGTGCGGCGGTCTTGCTTGGCGAGGCCATGCACCCAGGGCGGACGCCTCGGTCGTGCCGTCTCGGGAACAGCGCTAATCTGCCTCCGCGGTAGGCTATCCAGCCCTGTCGGCGGCGCCAGGAGTTCTTTTTGCAATGGGAATCGGCAAATCACGCCCCGTTTTTCGAGTTATGCGGTGATTTGAGGCCGGTTTGGGCTTGATTTTCGCCATTTTGCCACTCGCATGGGCAGCAACCCGCCCTTCATCTCACCAAAACCCCAGGTCGCGGTAAGTCATAGGTAACTAATTTGCCCATTCGCCACCGCACAACTCGAAAAACGGGGCAAGAATCCGGAAAGTTTTATCATAGCTGGGGCAACAAGACGCAACTGAGCCATATCGCATGTGCACCCGGCTATTCGACCGACACGTTGGAGAACGATTGACAGCATGAGCAAATTCAAAAACGCAGCGTGGCGTGTGCGCGATTTCTTTCGGCGCGATGCGGTACTGGTTGTCGCGTGCGTGCTGGCCGTCGCGTCGTGCGTAGCGGTGCCGCCCGGCGCGCAGTACGCCAGCTACATCGATTGGCGAACGCTGGGGCTGCTGTTTTCCCTGATGGTGGCCACGTCTGGGCTTGCGCGGGCGAAGGTGCTGTCGCGCATGTGCCGCGCGCTCGTCAGGACCTGCGGAAGCGGCGGCATGCTGGTGGCGGCGCTCACCGCGCTCGCGTTCTTCGCCAGCATGGTGGTCACCAACGACGTCGCCCTGGTCGCGTTCGTCCCGCTGGCGTTGGCGGCGCTGCGCGAGGCGGGGCTGGTGCGCCGACTGCCGTTCGCCATCGTATGCATGACCATCGCGGCCAACATGGGCAGCATGCTCACGCCCATCGGCAACCCGCAGAACATCTACCTGCTCAGCGCGTCGGGGATGGAGCCCGGACAGCTAGTGGCAACCATGGCGCCGTATTCGGTTGCGGCGGCGGCGCTGCTAGCGGCGACGATCGGGGCTGCCGAGCTGCGTGAACGCAGGCGAGCCGAACACGCGGCGTCTCCAGCAGCGGCAACAATGCCGAATGCAATCAACAACGAGCCCGAAAAGGCAGCGTCAAGCAACTTTCTAACGGCCAGCGCGTTGCAATCGGCAAGCGAAGCGCCCATAACCGACGCAACGTCAAAACGGACTGGCGAGTTCATCGAGGATGTATCGCTTAGCTACTCCAGAACGTCCAAAACGATCCAAACTGCAGGTACTTTGCCAAAATCAACTTCTTCGCGCGCATCGAAAACTTCCCCAAGAACAGCTGGGGCTAATGCAGCGGCGGCAACGCAATCACCAACCACGAACCCGGTCGCGCCCCAGGCGCAAACCCCAATCGCCCTGCGCGACGTCCTGCCATGGGTTGCTATCATCGCCGTATGCCTGCTATGCGTGGCGCGCATCGCGCCGGTGGGGGTGGCCGTTGCCGTCGCGCTAACCCTTGCGCTCGCATGCGACAGACGCGCCCTTCGCCAGGTGGACTATGCGTTGCTGCTCACCTTCGCCGCGTTCTTCGTGTTCGTGGGGAACATCGGACGGATCGAGGCGCTGCAGCAGGCGATCGCGACGGCCGTCGGCGGGCACGCGCTGCTCGTGGGCGCGGCGGCAAGCCAGATCATCTCGAACGTGCCCGCCGCCATCATGCTGTCTGGCTTCACCAGCGACTGGTCGGCGCTGCTCGTGGGCGTGAACATCGGCGGCCTGGGCACGCTCATCGCGTCGATGGCGAGCCTCATTTCCTACAGGCAAATAGCCATGGCATATCCGCAGCTGAAAGGCCACTACCTGCGACTATTCCTGGGATTGAACTTCGCCTTCTTGGCAGTTCTGCTGGGACTCGCCTGCGCTATGGGCGCGCTTGCCTGATGCCGCGGCTAGAGTATTTTCGGCGGTAAAGGCTGTGATTGAGGCGCTACTCTCTGAGCTTGTCCGCAACAGAGGGGCAGCAATCCTTCTGCAATGGATAGAAAATCGTGGATTCCTGCACCGTTTTTCAAGTTGCGCGGTAAGTCCTCAGTCTATTTGTTAGCGATAGGTTACCGCGAACTGGACTTTTGTCGAAATAAAGCACCGTAAACCTGACTCCCACCGGCGCAAAGCCCGGAAAACAGGGCCGACTAGCCCCAAATCCACCGCGCAACTTGAAAAACGATGCAGGATTCGGGAAATTTCTATCCGAAATTAAGTGAATGCATGATCGATGGGTCCGGGCGAAGGGACATCGCCGGGGGAATGCCGAGCGCCGGAATTCAGAATGCGCCGCTCCAGACTGCGTCGATCGACGCACGCGAGCGAAATCGGCGTCGCGCTCCGCGCTCACTGATACCGGTTGAGCTTTCGCTCAACCCCACGAAACTAAGCTGAGCAGATTGCCGTCTCCGCAATGTTTTCGCGGGTGCGAAGCGTTAGCTCGCACCGTCCAAGAGAGCGCGAAGCGCGACACCGATTCGCCGGGCGGCGGCCGCCGTTCGGCCCGGTTGAACGGAGCAAAAGCCCCCTGCGGCTTGAGCGGTTTCCGGT
>CAVBPP010000209.1:0-3958 GCA_963597295.1 Paratractidigestivibacter sp.
CCATATTCCACCTACTGAATAATCCGCCCAGACACACTTTTTGTCCTATAACCCTTTTTTCGTCATACGTCAAATAGAAAACGCCCGCAGAGCGAATCTGCGGGCGTTTGAGCGCTGGGTTTAAGCGTATCGGTTACTTGCTCGGATGCTCTTTCTTGTCGTTGATGAGACGATTCAGGGCGTTCAGATAAGCCTTTGCAGAGGAAACGATGATGTCGCCGTCCGCGCCGCGGCCAGTATACACTTCCCCATCGGGAGCGGTCACGCGAATGGTGACCTCGCCAAGAGCATCAATGCCGCGGGTGACTGACTGCACGGAGAACTCCGTCAGATCGTTGTCGACCTGCACGATCTTGTTTACGGCCTTGTATACCGCATCAACGGGACCGGTGCCGAACTCGCAGGCGGTGACAACCTGGTCGGCGGCGTTGCGCAGCGTGACGGTGGCCGTCGGCGTGAGCGGGAAGCCGCAGGAAATCTGAACGGCCTCAAGGCTGTAGGTAGCGGACTCGTTGCGAGCGCTCTCGTTCATGAGCGACTCGAGGTCCTCGTCGTAGACTTCCTTCTTCTTGTCTGCCAAATCGAGGAACGCGTCATACATCTTGTCGAGCTGTTCCTTGTCGAGCTCATAACCGAGCTCTTCCAGGCGATGTTTGAGTGCCGCATGGCCGCTGCGGGCAGTGAGCACGATCTGGGACTGGCCGGCGCCAACCTCGGCCGGGTCGATGATCTCGTAGGTGTCGCGCTTCTTCAGCACGCCGTCCTGGTGAATGCCGGAAGAATGGGCGAAGGCGTTCGCGCCGACGATTGCCTTGTTCACCTGCACGTTGATACCGGTGATGGAGGAAACCAGGCGGCTCGCCTTCAGGAACTCGCGAGTGTTGACGTCGGTATGAGCATCGAGTTCTTCGCCATGCATCTTGATACCCATGACGACTTCTTCCATGGCGGTGTTGCCCGCGCGCTCGCCGAGGCCGTTGATGGTGCACTCAACCTGCGTGGCACCGTTCTGTACGCCGGCCAGGGAAAGCGCGGTGGCCATGCCCAGGTCGTTATGGCAGTGCACGGAAACCGTGGCGTTCTCGATGCCGCGAACGTTCTCCATCAGATACTTGATGCGCTCGCCGAACTCGTTGGGCAGGCTGTAGCCGGTGGTGTCGGGGATGTTGACGACCGTGGCACCGGCCTCGATGACGGCCTGAATGACCTTGGCCAGGAAGGCGTAGTCAGCGCGGCCTGCGTCCTCTGCGTAGAACTGAACGTCCTCTACGTAGGACTTGGCGTGCTTGACGGCGGCAACGGCGCGCTCGATGCACTGGTCCTCGGTGATGCGCAGCTTGTCATGCATATGCGAGGGGCTCACGCCGATGCCCGTGTGGATACGGGGGCGCTTGGCATACTTCAAGGCCTCGGCCGCGCGGTCGATGTCCTTCTGCACGGCGCGGGTCAGACCAACGACGGTGGCGTCGTCGCCCGCGAGCTCTGCGATGCGGCGCACGGACTCGAAGTCGCCGGGGCTGGAGATGGGAAAGCCGGCCTCGATGACGTCGACGTTGAGACGTAGTAGCTGACGCGCGACAACGAGCTTCTCCTCAGTGTTCATAGATGCGCCCGGCGATTGCTCGCCGTCGCGAAGCGTGGTGTCGAAAATTGCGATTTTGCGCGTCATTTCCGTTCCTTTCGATTGCGGTTAAAACGTAACGCCCATTCTAGTACACCAGTGAAAAATTACCAGTGCATCAGGCCTTTTTTTGAAAATTACTTTCCTAAAAATTAGAGAGGAAAGCAAAAGGGCGCCCGATCAACGGACGCCCTATCCGGCTTAGCTTGAATAGCTATCCGAGAAGCAAAGGTCTACCCTATTCAGCCGACTTGACCCAAGAGAACATCTCGCGGATCTTGGCGCCGGTGGTCTCGATCTCGTGGTTGTTGATGGCCTCGCGCTGCTCGAAGAGCCACTTGTGGCCGTTGTTGCAGTCGGCGACGAACTCCTTGGCGAACTCGCCGTTCTGGATGCGCTCGAGGATGAGCTTCATGGCCTTGCGGGACTCGTCGTTGATAACCTTCGGGCCGGCGTAGTACTCGCCATACTCGGCGGTGTTGGAGATGGAGTAATTCATGAAGTGGATGCCGGACTCGTACATGAGGTCGACGATCATCTTCATCTCATGGTAGCACTCGAAGTACGCGAGCTCGGGCGGATAGCCCGCCTCGGTCAGCGTCTCGAAGCCGGCCTTCACCAGCTCAACGAGGCCGCCGCACAGAACTGCCTGCTCACCGAAGAGGTCTTCCTCGGTCTCCTGAGCGAACGTGGCCTTGATGATGCCGGAACGGGCACCACCGACGCCCCAGCAGTAGGACATGGCGATATCCCAAGCGTTGCCGGTGGCATCCTGGGCGACGCAAGCCAGATCCGGCACGCCGGAGCCCTCGGTGAACTGACGGCGGACGATGTGGCCCGGGCCCTTCGGGGCGCACATGATGACGTTGACGTCCTCGGGGGCCTTGATGTAGCCGTAGTGGATGTTGAAGCCATGGGCGAAGGCGAGCGTGTTGCCGGACTTCAGGTGGGAGGCGATGTGCTCCTCGTAGACCTGCGGCTGAAGCTCGTCGGGAACCAAGATCATGACGAGGTCGGCCTCTTCGGCGGCCTGATCCATGGTGGTGACCTTCAGGCCGGCTTCCTCGGCCTTGGCCCAGCTGGAGGAACCCTCGCGAAGGCCGACGCGAACGTCAACGCCGGAATCCATGAGGTTGAGCGCATGGGCGTGACCCTGCGAGCCGTAGCCGATGACGGCCACCTTCATGCCCTGGATGATCTTGGGATCGACGTCGTTTTCATAGTAAATCGTAACAGCCATGGTGATGATGTCCTTTCTTCTTGGCTGACGTTCCTGAAGTATACGGCGATTGCCGGCGTTGAGGAACTCCGATATCGAAGTCCTTGCGGCTTCGCCACAAATGATTTCTAAGCCTCCTTGGAAGCGCGCGCCATGGCGATGATGCCGGTGCGCGTGACCTCCTTGATGCCGAAGGGCCGCAGCAGATCCTCCAAGCCCTTGAGCTTCGCCTCGTCGCCCGTGGCCTCGATGGTCAGGCTCGAGCGCGCAATGTCGACGACCCTTGCGCGGAAGATGTTCGATATCTCGATGAGCTCGTTGCGGCGCTCAGGGGCGCAGCTGACTTTGAACAGCACCAACTCGCGCTCGATGGCCTCCTCGTCGGTAAGGTCGGTGATCTTGAAGACGCTGATGAGCTTGTTGAGCTGCTTGGTCAGCTGCTCGTAGCCGAGCTCGTCGGCGTTGACGATGATGGTGATGCGCGACATGGAGTCGTCGTCGGTCGGGCCGACCGAAAGCGAGTCGATGTTGAAACCGCGGCGCGAGACCATGCCGGTGACGCGAGAGAGCACGCCGGGCTTGTTCTCAACGAGAACGGACAGGATATGCTTCATTGCTACTCCCCTTCCTGCTTGGCGCCGGCTTCGCCGATGCGCGGGGCCTTGTCGTCCGGATCGTTCTCCCAGCGGCCGCCGAACTGCGCGTCGATGTTGGCGCAGGGGCTCGGCGCCGGCGCGGGCGCCTCGGATTCGCCGGGCATGGCCGTGCGAACGGCACCGACGGCAACATCGATGGCGCCGAGGACATCGCTCATGGCAGAGCCCGGGGCGACCATCGGGAACACGTTCTGGTCTGCGGGGATGGCCACGTCGAGCAGATACGGCTTGTCTGAGGCAAGCATCTCGTCGAGCGCGGCGTCGACCTCCTCGGGCTTGTCGATGCGGCGGGACTCCCAGCAATATGCATCGGCAAGCTTCACAAAGTCAGGGTTGGCGGCAAGCTCGGTCGACGAGAAGCGCTCGCCGTAGAAAAGCTTCTGCCACTGATGAACCATGCCGAGCGCGCGGTTGTCGAGGATGAGAACCTTGACGGGCACGCCGTTGATGGCGGCCGTGGCC
>CAVBPP010000210.1:0-3830 GCA_963597295.1 Paratractidigestivibacter sp.
CCCATGAGTGCCAAAGAATTAACGCTGCGGTTGGCAATAACCTGAGCAACCGGCGCATTGAACCGCAGCGAAGTGCCGAAGTCGCCACGGAAAATGCCGCCGATCCAATTCAAATAGCGCTGCCAAACAGGCAGGTCACTCCCCCAATACGAAGCAAGCTCAGCCTGCTTAGCCTCAGACATGTTGATAAGCGAAGCCTGTCCAACATTAGCCGAAAGCGGATCGACAGGAGAAGCGCTAACCAGCAAAAACACGACCAGGCTAACGCCCACCATAAGCAGCAAAAACCGCCCAACAAGCCCCAAAACCCTCAAGCCGCCACCCCATTCGAAATAGCGCCAAATTGAGAGCCAAGACAAGAACAACCAGCATAATGCTGGCCAAAAAGAAAATTGCAAAGGGAGGGCAAGAAAACGAAAGCCCCATCAGGTCGAGCCAACCTCGCAGCCCGCTTCCCCTCGCCCCCATTAAGAACGGTGATCAAAAGCGCAAGAAAGGCCGAGAAGCCAGAAGACCCCTGCGCAGAATGCCGCCTCGATCGAGGCAACAGAGGTCGAGGCGATTGGGAGGGGGGCACAAAGCGAGTTCCGCACGACGAAAACGTGCCAGTAGGGCTTTTTCCAAAGCCAGTACTCTCTGAGCAGTTGTCCCCCGTCCGGGCCTTTTGGCCGGTCAGGTTGCACCTTTCGCCCCCATTAAGAACGGTGACTAGAAGCGCAAGAAAGGCCGAGCAGCTCGAAGGCCTCTGTGCCGAAAGTCGCTTCGACCGAGGCAACAGAGGTCGAGGCGATTGGGAGGGGGGCACAAAGCGAGTTCCGCACGACGAAAACGTGCCAGTGGCACGTTTTCCAAAGCAGGACTGTCTGAGCGACTGTCCCCCTCCCAATCGACTCGACCGGTCAGGAAAGAATCCTTCGCCCCAAAGAAGAACGCTGATCAGAAACGCAAGAAAGGCAGAGCAGCTCGAGGGCCCCTGAGGGGGGCACAAAGCGAGTTCCGCACGACGAAAAAGCCCCAGTGGGGCTTTTTCCAAAGCAGGACTGTTTGAGCGACTGCCCCTCTCAGGAGCCTTCGAGCGGACGGACGCCATTACCAGCTCCACTGATCAACGTTATTAACCAAACTCCAGCCATGCCCATGCGGATGCGGCTTCTGACCAGCCACGTGCAGCTTCTCGTCCACGAAGTACAGGTGATCAACATTGGCGAACCAAACCCAGCTCGCTCCGCCGGCGGGCGCATAGCCATGTTCCCCATCCCAGGCGGCAAGCTTATATTCCGCATACGAATCAGCGATGTTCGTGCAGGCCAAAGCCGCGTCGAAATGCGCGTCGATAGCCGCATCGGAATAGCAGGCGTAGTTGCCGTTGCCGGCGGAATAGTTCAGATTGTACGTTTCGATGGGACTGTTCGTTCCCCAGCCCCATACGACCGGGTCGCTGAACTGGTGCTGGTAAATCTCGTCCCAGCTGGTGCCGCGCGGGGTCACCTTGATGCCCAAGTTCGCCATCTGATCTGCGAATTCCATGGCGATGGCCTGGCGAACGGTGTCGGAGGCGCGGTAATACAGGTCGAAGGCGCAGGCGACGCCGTTACGCAAGCGCGTGCCGTCCGACCCGGCAACCCAGCCAGCCTCTTCAAGCAACGACTTTGCTCGCGAGATGTCGGTTTCGCACTTCATATCGGCCGACGACCAGGGCATATTGTCGTCGACGCTGTAAGCCACCTGGCCGTAGCCGTTCAGCACATGATTGATCAGCTGCTGACGGTCCACGCCGTAGTTGATGGCGCGGCGCACGGCGATGTCCTGCGTGACGGCATTGCCGGTCGAGTAGGTTTCGCCCTGCTGCGTCTTGGTGCCGCCAGGGGCTACCGTCGGCAGAGAAATGCCGCGCGAATCGACGGAAGAGCAGTTCAGCAGATCGTAACCGCGTGGCTGCTGAGCCGCGAAGGTGGCGGAGGTGTACGCGACGTTGACCTGGCCGGACTGCGCGGCGGCAAGGCTCGCGTCCTCTTCCATGAACACCACGACCACGCGCTTCATCTTCGGCGCGTCAACATAATAGTTGGGGTTTGCGGCAAGAATAACCTGCTGGCCGCGGTCCCACTGCTCCAAAACGTAGCGGCCGGACCCGATGGGGTTGCTGCCGTAGTCTTCCCCATGGCCGCCATCAGGCACGATGCCGATAACCGCGAGGGTGTACAGCAGCGCGTTGAACGGCTTGGTCAGAGTGATCACGCAAGTCGCGTCATCGGGCGCCGTCACGTCGGCAACCATGGTCAGGTCGCATTCGGAAGCGGCGGAAGCCTTGATGCCGTTGAGCGTATAAGCGACGTCTCGGGCGGTCAACGCCGCGCCGTTGCTGAACTTCACGTCGGTTCGAATGGCGAAAGTCCAGGTCAGCCCATCGTCTGAGCAGGAATAGGCCGTTGCAAGGTCGTTCTCGAAGCCCATGTCTGCCGTAGTTTTGATAAGCGTCGACTGGATAAGCGGCTCGTGAACGTGCTCGCCGCAGCCCCAGCTGACGAAGGGATCGAAGCCGGCGGACGGCTCTGACGTGACCGGCATCGAAACGATGACCTGGTCGACGGAGCCGCCCTGCGAAACGCCGGCGTCAGGGGCGGAATTTGACGAGGAGCCATCCGAAGCGCAAGCCGAAAGCAAACCGCCGAACCCTGCGCACATAGCGCCGGCCGCGGCAACTTTAGTAAAGGAACGCCTGGTCAACTGTTGCATTTTGAAGCTCCTGCATATCGAAAAGGCGCCGCCGCGCGACGCCTTGGTGTTACGTCTTTCAAATCCGTAACACAGAGTATAGCAGGAACACCCGAATGTCGGTGTTACGAACACAAGATTCGTAACTTCCCTAGGTGAACGAGCGAAAACGATACGCAGACGGCGATTGGAGCGAGGGCCGATCGATTAGAAGCGTAGCGATACGCAATCCGCTCCCGTGACCGCAAAAATAGCTGATGTCGCCCCGCCCACTGGGGCCTCAAGCCGCCGCCCCAGCCGTCAGCAAGAACGAGCTATCGTCAAGGCAACTCGGACGGCCAAGAGGCCACGTCGTCCCACGTTGCAGCGCCAGCCCCCTTACGCAGTCGGTGCTTCGCCCGTTTCCAAGATATGCAGCAGTGCAGCCTCGTCCAGCACGGGCACGCCGAGCGATTCCGCCTTCGTGAGCTTACTGCCTGCGGCTTCGCCCGCAATGACGAAGCTCGTCTTCTTCGACACGCTGCCCGACACCTTTGCGCCGCGCGCCTTCAGGGCATCGCCGGCCGCATCGCGCGTCATGCCGCTTTGCGTAAGCGACCCGGTCAGCACGAACGTCAGCCCCTCTAACGTCTGAGGCAGCGCCTCGGCGGCCGCAGCTTCCACGTCGTCGGCCAGGTTCACGCCCAGCTTCGCCAGGCGCTCAATGACTTGCACGTTGTCCGGCGTGCGCAGGAACAGGTACGTTGCGTGCGCGATCTTCGGCCCAACGCCGTCAACCGCCGCAAGCTCCTCTTCGGAGGCGTCCATGAGCGCTTCCATCGACGGGAACGCGCGCGCCAGGGTTTCGGCCATCGTCTTGCCCACGTGGCGCATGCCCAGGCCGAACAGCGGGCGCGCGAACGGACGGGTCCGCGACTCGTCTATGGCCGCGACCAGCTTCTTCGCCACCACGGCGCCCACGCGAATGGGCTCGCCCTCCTTGTTCAGGCGGCCGGTTTCCAGCTGAGCCAGCTCCACCTCGTCAAGCGTGTAGAAGTCAGCGACGTCGCTCACGCGGCCGGCGTCAACCAGGCGGCGCACCAGCTCCTCGCCCATGCCGTCGATGTCCATAGCAC
>CAVBPP010000211.1:0-3791 GCA_963597295.1 Paratractidigestivibacter sp.
TTACCCGTACGAGGGCTACCATGCGGTAACCATCACCAGCGTTGAGCGAGACCCTACCGGCAACCCGGTCGCATTCTATGTATGCGACTCGGGATCGGGGAACGGCGACTTCGCGCGAAGAGTGGATGCAGCGACGATGGAGCGCTCGCTCGATGGGGATCCCGTCGTAATGACGGAAATGCCGATAAGGTGATTCATATGATTGGATACAGCGATGTCATGAAAGCATTAAAACCGCACCTTCGGGCTGGGCAGTGCTTCTCCTTCCCGGTGCCGATCCTAGAGAACGGCGCTCTTCTGGACGCCGTATTCGTCTTCACCGTCAACAGATCGACGAAGCTGCCGAACGAGCCCATTGGCACGCTTAAGGTGAACATAGAAGACGGGTCGGTCGCATTCGATGCCGATGCGTTTGCGGATATCGGCTTCGCGCCCTCCGAATTCTTCATGCCGGAAGGCTACATGAGCCTCAGAAACGAGGCGCGCGAACTTTACGCCCATGTGCGCTACGAGGTGTCGAATGCGGCCATGGCGGGCGAATCCGCACGCTACGCGCAGATCGTATGGGCACTGAGCCAAGACTGCCTGAAGCCCTGCTATCGGAAGCTTTCGTCGGCGCTGTTCGGAGATTTCGGATAAACGGAAGGGAGACCGTCCATGGACCTCGCGAAGCAAGGTGAAGACCCGAAGCAAGATGTCGATCAGGTCGACAATCTGGGATCCGAGAATATCGACCCGGATAGGCTAATTGAGCGCGTCGACGGTAATGCGGCCTATCGGCCCTCTGCCGAAGATTTCGACCCGGATCGACTAATCTCTCCGGAAGACGCCTTCGACGGCGACGATGTTAAGCCGTCCGGCGAAGTCGATGAAGCCGAACTGTACAGCGCCAAGCAGGATCGGTTGGATATAGCATGCAGGAGCAAGGGCGAATGGAGCGGCGAGAAAGGAAACTCGGAGTTCACGCCAGCGAACGATGAGGCTCGCGAGACTATAAAGGAATTCGACAGGGAGACAGTAGGTTACAAAGACGGAGTCGTCGATTTCAGCCCCTTTGCAAAGGAAACCGTGTCAATAGAGAACATGACCTCTGACATCGTGACCAACCGCACGGAAGCGTACAGAGCGGTGTCGAAGAAATGGAATGCTGAGGCGAAAGACGGGCGCACCGATTGGAGCTCGCGCGACGTAGCCGACTGGAAATCCGAGAACAACCTCGAGTTCCACGAGTGTAGCGACCTCAAGACCTGCCAGTTCGTCCCGGCGGAAATACACCAAGCCTGCAAGCACGCAGGCGGCCGATACGAGGCAAGATGCCGAGAAGCGATGAATGCCGAAGGAGGCTTCGATGAATAGCGTGAAGAAACCCGTCTGGGGTCGCAATTTTAACCTGAAGGTGCGTTACGACTGCCTCGACGACGAGAAGGCCCTGCCCTCGCAAGAAGCCGCGATAAATTCCCTACTTGCAAGCTGGGAGGTCGTCGACGGCGCCCTTGATAGCGTTAAAGAATACTGCACCAAGGATTCCGACGGCGAACTGAAGGCAGCGGGCATCAAGAACATATTCAAGTACGTGATCCCACACTCGCTGTTCGCGGTCAGAAAACCCGCCGGCGCCGTCGCCCTGATGTGCGACTACAGACTCGATCTGGAACACGGGCTGGCGATCGTGTTCAAGAACGGAGAGCTCTGGAAATTGGGACCTCAAGATATCGTTCTGTAACCCGCTACGATACGGGTGGGCAATAGATGGGGGCGCCCGAAGTAAACTGCGCCCCCGTCGTCTCTTTGCTAAAAACCACCGTAAGCGGCGCGTATTGCTCGGCCGCTTTTCTAACCCTCGGACTCTTCCTCGAGCTCCTCTAGGGCGTCTACGATCTGGTCATCAGTAGGAGCGGCGAAATGCTCGCGGTCCGAAACGATTTCCTCGAACAGCGGAACAAGGAAATCCCGAACTTTCTCCTCCTGGTTCTCAGCTGGCAACGTCGCCTCGATAAGGGCCTTGAAATCGCTCGATTTCACATCGTTAAGCTTTTTAACGAGCATGTCCATTTCCTCTTCATCGAGCATGTATTCGACGGACATGCAGGAAACCATGGCATTGAAGTACCGCCCGAACGTGGCTCCGTCGCCCTCGTACAGCACGTTGCCGACCGCGCCGGCCGCCACGGAGGCGGCCATGCCGCCGACCATTCCTCCAGCGACGCCAACGGCGGTGCCAACCCCTGGAGCGACGGCAGTTCCGGCGGCGCCCGCAACCTTTGCCGCAGCGGCGCCGGCCGCCGCGGCGCCTGCGAGCCCGCCGGCGATGGACGCTGCGATGGACGCTAAGTTCTGAGCATACTGCGCACCCGTGGCCTTGCCTTGAATGAGATTGTATGTTTCCGGAACCGAGAAGACCGCCATCGTCACAGCGGCGGTCACGGCGTTGCTGCGAAGCATCTTCGCGAGCTGCTTGCTTGCCGCCATGCCGCTGATGGCCGACTTCCCCGTGAGGGCGCGGAGGCCGTTCACGATCGTCGCCGAAGCCTCGTGGCCGAGCTTGCCGACGATTGCCTGGACGGGAGCCATGAGGGTATTCGCCAGGCCGGTCCTCGAGAGCTGCGACGCAACGACGTGCTGCACGAAGGAGAGGCCGAACACCTGGATGCCGGAGGCCAAGCCGGCCTGAACGGCATCGCCCATGTCCTCTGTTTCCCTGTAGGACATGTAAGAAGCCGCGAGGAAGGACAGGCCGAAAGCGAACGAGCAGGTGACGATGCCCGTGGCGGCGTCGTACGCTACGGATTCCAACGTCCCCGGCTTCGTGAGGTTCACCGCCTGCTGGTAAGTGAGCTTGCCCTCATGGACGATGTTGCGAGCCTCTTTGGGGTCGCTCACCCCCGGGACCTTCCCTTGCCTGATCTTCTCCTCGAAGCTCCGAAGGACGTCCTGGTACTGGTCCTTCGGAACCTCGAGCTTCATGGGCTGGCCATTTTCTGAAATGTAGCGGTATTGATGGGTTGTCGGGTCGAAGCACGACTCGAGCGAGCTCCTCGCCGTTTTGTGGTACTTGGTTTGGATGAGCACGCCGTCGACTCTGCGATCCGCCCCGTTCTTGGCGTTGTCCCTACCGAGGATCTCCGCCTGATGCCCCTGGAGCTTGTCGATCAGGTTGTTGGCCTCTTCGGCGAGCTCTCCATGCCCGGAGGGACTGTGCGCTGCGGCGCGTTGCTCAACGAACACCTCTTGCGGGGAGTTCGTCGCAGCCGCCGCCGAACCCGCGGACGCCTCAAGCTGAATGTTTCGCTCGTCTGTCTCCAGAGAAATGGCCAGATCCTCGATATTGTACTTAGCGTATTTCGACGGTATCCTACTGCAGCCCTCCATGAAGCATTGCCTGCAGAGCTCATGGACCCCCATCGCGAGATTATCGTCGCCCTCCTCCGTAAATGAGGAGGAGTCGAAGTATTCCCATTCGAAGTAAAAGAGCCGCGATTGGGCCTGTTCCTTGCTGCCCGGCAAGACGATGGGCTCCGCATCGGTCTTTATGTATACGCCCTTTTCGGTCAACGCGATTCCGCTAGGGCGCAAATCGAACTCCGCATCCGCCCAGAGGACCGTCTGCTCGCGTGGGATTGGGAATGCGGATTTCACCTGCGCTGCGTTCCCGACCGTCATCGGCAGAGGCGATTCGCCGAACGACGAAATGTACTCATTGGCAAGAGTTCCGCTTATTGACGCCAGGGCGGACTCCATCGCGGGGGCGTACTCCGCCTTCTCGGCATCGAGCCTCTCCGCGACCTTCCTCT
>CAVBPP010000212.1:0-3750 GCA_963597295.1 Paratractidigestivibacter sp.
AGCGCGGCCTGACCGAGGCGCAGGGTCGCAAGCTCCTGTCCGAGCAGCTGAAGGCAGACGGCGCGACCGGCCACCAGTTCCGAACCATGACCAAGCAACAGCAGCGCAAGGCGTGGAACAGCGGTCTTGCTGAAAGCTCTTTGATTGAGAAGCTTCTAACCGCTTCGCCTGAGACCACGGAAAAGGCCGTACGCAGTGTTGTTGGTGCAACTGCTAGGTTGGGCTGCGAGAAGGGTAAAAACATTTCGGATTACGTTGACCTTGAAGGATTGGCAAGAACTAAAAGAACAATGTTCGAGCGTGCTGCGCGGTACGTGCCAACGGAAATGCTCAAAACGATGAAGAGCGGAGGCGTTAAGGCGGTCTACGACGATAGTTCGAAGCGTCCGTATTTCACTAATGAGAACAGGACAATTCACCTCGTGCAAGGGTCGGATAAGTTCAATGTCGTTCACGAAATGATGCACGCCGTTGAAGCCTGCGATTCATCCTTCTTGGAATCCGAGAAGGAGTATTTCGACGAACGAGTAAAGGGGTGGGGCTTTGCTACGCTTCAGGAGTTGACCGGCAATTCCCTGTATGAACCGGATGAACTTGCTTTCGATTTGGGCGATGAAAGCGTTCATCCGTACCTTTTCAAGTCTTACCCTAACTCAACGAATTACGAGTTGATGAGTTTCGGGGTTGAACTGCTGTATCGGATGCCGTCAGCCTACGAAAGGGATATTGACATGGTAAAATGGATTTTAAAGATGTTGGGAGGATACCGCTCTTGATGCAAGGTTCTGCTACATACGAAATCACAATGGGCGCTAAAGTCGAGAAAGTGACTCTTTATGGGTCGATTCCCGAAGGGCATGTTCTGACCGATGCGGAAGAGGCCGTACTTGGCGTGTTCAGAAAAGGCGCGATTAATGCTCGTCCGATAGGCTCCATTGGTTATTCGGTTGACCCCTACAAAGCTGCCGAATTAATCCTCGCCGAACATTATGGGTACGCGAAGATGGTCGAAGCCCACTACGAGTGGAAACCAGGAATCGTTTACTAGCAAATGGAAGCCCCGCAGATGCGGGGCTTCTTGCATTTCAATCTTATGTGCCTGAAATGATTCGGGAGCAGGAACCGGTGCGTTACTTTCTCTCGTACTCGTCGCTGACAACCTTCGGCACCAGCTTGCCCCAATCGATGCGGTGGTGGTACCTGCCGAAGCGCACGACGAGCTTCGCGGCGACGGGCGCGACCAGCACCGGGTAGGCGCTCTTGCGCACGGTGCCCTCGAGCTTGTAGATGTCGGACAGGCCGCCCTTCTCGCTCTGCGTCGGCGGCATCAGCATGTTCATGCAGCGCAGGCTCATCTCGCGCCCGCCGTGGCGGTACACGTTGATGGCGTTGATGGTGTCGTCGTTCATGCGGGACACCCACGGCTCGAACAGCCCCTCCTCGCTCGGTAGGTTGTGCGCGTTGAACACGCGGCTGCCGAACGTCTTGCCGTGGTCGGGGTACGCCTCGCTCGCGGGCGGGAAGCCGATGTTCCTGAGGCTCGCCCCGTAGCCGAACTCGGCGAAGGCAAGCAGCCACAGCTGGAACTCGCGCCCGCTTTCGAACTTCACGTTCTTGGTCAGCTCGGCGTTCACGTGCTTGAAGTTCGTGTAATCGTCGTCGAACTGCCAATGGCGAAGCTCGCCGCGCTCGCGGCTTATCCTGGCAGTGGCGTTGCGCACGGGGCAGGCTCCCGATGCCATGCCCTCGAAGCCGAAGTTGTCCAGGGTGTCGGTGCGCGTAATCTCGTCGTACCAGTCGAACACCAGCACGTGCCCGCCCCAGCGCTCCCGGTATTCGGGCAGCGTCTCGTCGTTGTTCCCGCAGACGATGAACCATTGCCCGGGGTAGCCCATCTTCTCCAGCGTGCAGGCCGTCCTGCATTGCGGCCTGCCCTTGCTGATGATGTAGACGGTGTTCAGCTTCGCGAGCGCTTCTTCTCTATCCACGTTTCCACCTCGAACTAACTATTTTCGGCGTGAGCAGCTTCCATCTCGGGAAACCGCTGTAACCGAACTTGTCGCATTTGACTCGCGTCGTAGGACACGCCAGGACGTTGTAGGCGGCTCTGCGCACGGTGCCGTTCTTCTCGTAAATCGTCGTGCATCCGCCGGCATCCTCGCAAACCCCTTTCGTCCTGAACCCGAGCAGGCACAGGCCAATCGGCCTACCCCCTGTTCTAAGCAAGTCGCACGAGAAGGCGAGGTCTTCCTCCATGCGAGAACGGAACCGAACGCCGTATGACGGGTCGATGGAGTACGCTTGCCTGACATATGGGTTCGTTTTCCATGGTTCCGGCGGGAACCCCTGCATATCCACGACCCCTCCGACGACCGGCAGCGAAGCGGCGGTCGCCCAATCGTCTATACGGTTCATCGCCTCCGCCAACTCGCCCCAGTCCTTCACGGTCTTCCTCGAACGGGACGGCGGCTTCTTCGGCAAGGTGAACGCGGTCAAATCGTCATCGAGCATCCAGAACCTCTTTTCGCCGGACGCGGCGGCAAGGTCGAGGACTCCGTTCCTCGCGGGGGCGGCTCCCCCTATCGGGTCGTCGAAGCCGTCCATCATGTCCGTCCTGGCCATGCTCTCGTCATAGGAGTACGTCCGCACCTTGTCTCCCCATTCGCTGATGTAATCCTCGAGCAGCGCATCGCCGTCGCTCACCGCAATCGAGAAGCCGTCGCACCCTATCTTCGACAGGGTTCGCGCCGTCTCGCAATGCGGCCTACCTGCGGAGACTATGTAAATGCTAGGCATCTTCGCCGCCAAGAAGGTCGGCAATCAGGTCGGCGAAGCCGTTTGCTATGAGCTGGTCGCGGTCGAGCAGCACCAGCCCCAGAGCCTCGAACGCACGCTGCTCCTCCGGAGTGGCCTGGTACGCGTAGTAGTCGGCGATGCGGGCGAAGTTGAACTCGCAGAACCATTGCAGGCGGATTTCGAGGAAGTTTTTAAGCTCCTCGTCCTCGATAGCGTCGATGAGGCCGCGAATCCTCTCCGTCCTCTCGGCATCGAATGAGTAAAGCTCGGACACCTCCCAATCAGTATCCTTCGGCTCGTATTCCACGGTGCCGACGTTCTGCGAGTACTCCTCGCGAAGCTCCTCGGCATCCCCCTCGTCCTTGAGGTCGAACCCGAAGTCCTCGAAGTCGAAGTCCAGCTCCTCGAGGTCGATTTCGAGCTTTTCCAAGTCCCAGCCGGTGTTCATCGTCAGCTGGTTGTGGACGTGGGTGTAGGCGCGGCGCTGGTCGTCCGTCAGGTGGTCGAGCCGGATGACGGGCAGCATCTCAAGCCCGAGCTTCCTCGCGGCTATCACGCGCCCGTGGCCTTCGACTATCTCGGTGCCCTCGGGGCTGTCCCAGACCGCCACCGGGTCGTTGAAGCCGAACTCCTCGATGCTCGCGGCAATCTGGTCGATTTGCTCGTTGGTGTGAATCTTCGCGTTGTTCGCGTAGGGGATAAGCTCCTCGGTCGGCACTTCCTCGACCGCAAGCTCCGGCATTGGCCGCATATGCGCTCCTTCCTTTCGGTTGCGCCTATACGGTACCCGCGGGGTAACGCCCGCGACGTTACCCCCGGGGCATACTCGCCCCAGGAGGTGACCGCATGAGCGAGGCGGACGAGCAGCGGGCGGTGGTCGAGCGGTGCGCATGGAGGCGCATCCCCGTGTTCCATATCCCGGGCGGCGGCAGCAGGCACCCGGCGGAGGCCGCG
>CAVBPP010000213.1:0-3736 GCA_963597295.1 Paratractidigestivibacter sp.
CAACGTGCATTACAAGCCGCTGCCGCTGCTGACGGCCTACCGCGACCTTGGCTTCGACATCAAGGATTTCCCGAACGCATTCGCGCAGTTCGAGAACGAGATTACGCTGCCGCTGCACACGAAGCTGACCGACGCCGATGTGGACCTGGTGTGCGAAGCGCTGCACAGCGCCTACGCTCAGGCCGAAACGGAAGGGCTCGCCTAAATGTACGTTCGCTTCGTCAAACGCCTGCTCGACATCGTGGTCGGCCTTATCGCCCTGCCGTTCGTGCTGATCATCATCGCCATTCTGGCGCCCATCATCAAGCACGAGGACGCGGGGCCGGTGTTCTACAACGCGCCGCGCGTGGGCAAGGACGGCGTCGATTTCAAGATGTACAAGCTGCGCAGCATGCGCGTGAACGCCCCCGACCTGGTGATGGAAGACGGTTCCACCTACAACGGCGCCGACGACCCTCGCATGACCAAAATAGGCGCCTTCATGCGCAAGACCAGCCTAGACGAGATGCCGCAGTTCCTGAACGTGCTGAAAGGCGATATGTCCGTCGTGGGCCCGCGCCCCGACCTGCGCCGCGAAACCGAGCTCTACGAGGGCGAAGAGAGCCTGAAGCTAAAGGTGAAGCCCGGCATCACCGGTTACGCCGCCGTATACGGGCGCAACTCGCTGCCCTGGAAGCAGCGCCTGAAACTCGACGTCTACTACGTGAAGAACGTCACGTTCCTGCTGGACGTGAAGGTGTTCTTCCGCACGTTCGCCACCGTCTTCGCCCAAGAGGGCATCTACGTGGAAGAGGGCGACGAGGCGGGCAAAACGGCCAAGACGGACTCGGCAAACGAAAAGTAGCGAGCGAAACGCTAATCTTCATTACAAATCATCGGTAAAACAAGGAGGGCGACTCCTACCCGCGGGATTAAACCCGGGAAGGAGCCGCCCTCGAATTAACTATGCCGAATTCAGCACTCAGCACTCTGCCCTATATGCACCAGGCGCGCTTTAGCAGGCGGAACGCTGAAGCCCTAGTACATTCCGAATGCCTTGAAGAGCAGCACGTTCGCCGTGACCATTACCACCAGCGACACGAACAGGAAGTACAGCGCGATGCGGTACACCGACACGGTGTCGGCGCTCGCATGGGCCGCGTGCGCGGCCACCGCCTGCCCCTGCCCAACGGCGCCGAGCTGCGTGGTCCAGCCCTTCGACAGCGGACGGTCGGACTTCATCTGCAGAAGCTCCAGGAACACGAGCGCCGCCGCCAAAGCGAAGTAAATGCCGAAGTCGCAAATGTAGCGCATGAGGATGCCGGCCGCCTGCAAATCGAAGATGCACAGCGCGAAGCCCAGCACGAGGCAGCCAATGAACACCGGCATGAGCCCCTTCGCCGACAGCGCGCGACGGACGCGCGGGATAGCCAGCACCACAAGCACCATCGGATACAGGAAGAAATACCCACCGAACATCGGCTCGTAAATGGTGACGCCTTGATACGTGGTGTCCATATACGTCGACTTCAGGAACGGGAACTGACTGGAAAGCGACGGCGGCTGGAACAGATACGCATACAGCCCAAACGGGATGCGGTCAATATGGAAGCCGCGATGCGTCATATCGTTGGTGGTCAGGTTGTAATTAGCGCCGAAGTCAAGCGGACTGCCGAAACGAGCCATGTTGTAGCCCATGACCGCCACGCCGACCAGGATAAACGGCACCATAGCAGAAATGAATGCGGATATGCAGTCGTGGCGGGCGTCGGGGTTGCCCTTCGAATCGCGCACAAACGGCCAGAACAGCACAAGGCCGAACACGGCGCAAAGAACCATCTGCGGACGGGTGGCCAGCGTGAGCGCGATAAGCAACGAGCCCAAAATCACCTTCCCCCGCTCGATATAGCCGCGCGAAGTTCCGCTGACCCACAAGCCTAAGCCCCAGGTCACAAGCGTAAGACCCAAAGCCTCAGGCAGGAAGTACATAGAGGGCGTGCGCGCGAGGATAAGCCCGCCTCCGGCGATGAACAGCATGATGTCAAGCACCAAAAACGCGCCAAGCGAGGTATTGGGGAACCAACGGCGCACGATGCGCGAAAGCAGGAACGCGCAACCGGCCGCGAACGTGCAGTCGCAAATGGCGACGCCGAGCCATGTGGGGAAACCCGTGCCGGTGACCAGCAGCCACGGCAGGTAGAACACCAAGCAAGGCAGTATGCCGAAGTAGACGTAGTACTTGCCCTTGAAGTACGCGTGGTCCCAAAGATATGCGACGCCGCCCGACGCGCGCGCCGTTGTGTCGTAGGGGTTCGCCATGGCCTGCAGT
This sequence comes from Paratractidigestivibacter sp., assembly GCA_963597295.1. Lineage (GTDB taxonomy): Bacteria > Actinomycetota > Coriobacteriia > Coriobacteriales > Eggerthellaceae > Senegalimassilia. Next base: position 2,309 of record CAVBPP010000213.1, read on the forward strand.
TCGGCTGAGGGCACATCATCTAGGTATAGGTGCCCCTCTAGCAGGGCTTTCGCCAACTTTTGGTATTGGAAGTAATTTTCCGACGTCGAGGTATGCACCAATTGCGTGAAGTGCGTGTTGGACATGACCAGGAAGAAGATGATGACGCACTGAAGCGCCAAAAGCGCGAGCGCCACCCAACCGAATCGCGTGAAGCGGCCGTCGAACGGCGTGCTGAACAAGTACGAGCCCGGTCGCAGCGCAAACAAGATAAGCAAGATGATCAAGATGCCGAAGAAGCGCACCGGCTCGATATTGAGCGGCACCTGCCCGTTGAGCGTGATGCCCGAGATGGTGACCGCGCCCACGTCGGAAAGGTTCGTGAGCTTCACGTAAATGGAGTGGCACTTGCCCGCCGGGTCCAAGCTGATATAGGTGCTGGACAGGTCAGACGGGTCGACCGTCACCGTCGGCAGCTGATAATACTCGGAATTACCCTCGTCGGCCAGGTACATGACCACCGAGATTTTGCCCGCATTCGTGGTGCCGGTGCTGGCAAGCTTCGCGGAAAGCGTGGGGTCGACATAGGTCGGGGTGAAGTGGATGGAATTGACCGTCGCGTTCAAGCCGGTGATTTCAAAATAGTCGTTGTCGGCCGTGAGCGTGAGCGTGCCCTCGGTACCGGCAGTTTCACCGTTGACCAGGTACGACCCCGCGCTTGAGTAGGTCATGGAGCTGAAGAACTGGAAGTTGAAACCGAACACCTCAATGAGTGCGGCCAGTACGATGCAGATGAGGATGCCCAGGATGCTTTTCGCGGGGTTCGCGCTGCCGGCCGAGGAAGGCGATCCGAACGGAACCTGCGCGGTCGCCTGACGTTGGCGCACGGTCGGTCGGCTCGCTGCAGGCTGCCGACGCGTCGCCTGGTACGCGGAGCCCGCGCGATTACCGCCGCGGCGGTTCTGCGCAGAGTAATTGTCGCGGGCGTATTGCTCGAACTCGGGGGTGGAATGCCCCGGCTCGAACGGATCATAGTTGTTCTGAGAGTAATTAGCCATGCGCTGAATTATACGATGCGCAGCGCAATGGCACTAAATGCGCACCGGGACGCAACCAAAACGACACGCAGCGCGGCGTCACCAGCGCGCCGCGCGTTGTTCGCCGCAAGCTCTTCGCCGAAGCAAAGCGCTTGGACGCGTGGTTACTGCGCTTGCCTCCCGCGGGCGTCCGCCGCAGACTGCGCCCCCGCCTCGCACGCCGCGGACTCGTCGCGATGCGCCAAATCCGCGCGCTTAGCGGCGGCACGCGCCTCGGCATCGTTCAGCGCCTCGCGCTGCACCAGCGCATTCACCTTCGCCTGCAGCTTCGACACCTTGACCGTAGTGTAGAACTCACGCAGCACCAACACGGCGATGACGTATGCGAACACGAAGTTCGCCGGGCTAGCGA
>CAVBPP010000214.1:0-3730 GCA_963597295.1 Paratractidigestivibacter sp.
GATGCCGGCGGCCCGATAAAGCGCTCGTCGCGTTTCACATTCGCGTTCGACCACGGCTTCGTCAGCTACATCATTCAGCGCGCGGAACAGCTCGTGCATGTACCAAATCTGATAGCTTTCCGGATAATCGCTCCAGGTGCCGCCAAGCACGATCAGCTCTACCTTGTCGGTGACGTGCCCCATCTGATGCAACGTGCGAAGTCGGGCCGCCACCTGCAGGTATGGGTCGAACCAATTGCGTTCAGCGCGTTGGCAAGCGGGTTCGTCGGCCAGGTAGCTTTTCGGCATGCGAATATCGTTAGGGCAATACAAACACGCGCTTGAACAGGGCCAAGGCTTCGTGAGCACCGTGACCGTCGCCACACCCGAAGCGGTGCGGCGCGGCTTCACCTGCAGCGTGCGAACCAGACGGGCTTCAAGTGCTTCGTCGATGCTCCACGAACGCCAGGTTTCCGGCTGATGCGCCTTCACGTCCTGGTAAAACGGCAGCAGCTGCTTTTTCGCCACATACCGAACAGGCCCCGCAACCTCCCGATTGCGTGCCCGAATGATCCGATCGAGCGCATTGGCCTCAAGCGGCCCGTCCGACTCCCGCAAAGCCGCAACAATATTCAACAGCGTTTTCTCCATACGACCAATTGTAATAAGACAAAGGGACACTCCTAATGTCTTGTCGCTGCATACAAAACGCCCACAAAATTGCGCGTGACCTGCGGCGGGAGTGCAATTGGGTTGATGCCGCCGGGGGAGGTTGCGACCTGTGAGGTTGCGTTTGGGGAGCTGCGGCCGGGAAAGTGGTTCAAGCGAAGAGGTGAAGGATTGCGCGACAATCCGTGGCGACGCGCGATGGCGATGACGGCCTACCTCGAGCGTGGCAGGTTTTCGGGAGTGCGTGTGGGTTGGCATTGGATGCTGCGATGCCGGTGGCATGAGTTGCGGATTTCGCGGATGTGAAACAGTGTCTATGCGCGAGGAAAGTCGCGTGCGCGTATCGGATGAGCCTCGCCGGTGCGCAAATCAAATATGAAGAACTTGTGTGCAGCAGGAAGACATTAGGAGTGTCCCTTTGTCTGGTTGGTGGGTTGAACAACTGTTGTGGAACATTGCTAAATCGCTTAGCGAATTGCCTGGTCAGCTGCGGCTTTTAGTGTGACCCTTCCTTTCCTTCGGGCAAACATTGCGCAACGGCTGCTTGCTGTTCCCGGCTTAAATCGATGTCAGGCGAACGTGCAATCGAACAGAAGGGACGCAACATGGCACGACTCAAGCAGACCATCCAAACGAACCAGAACGCCCAACGCAAGCAGATCGTCGATTACCTTCCCAGCAGGCGAAACGTTGTTGCTGTGGCGTTAGCGGCGGCGCTGGCCATTCCCAATACCGCGCTGGCGGCAACTGCTCCGGCTTCCGTCAACACCGACGACAAAACGCCGGCTGATTCCGGCGCCGCAACTGAGCGCGTGACGCTTTCCAAGCAGGAGACCGAGCAGGCTCTTTCGCAGGCGCAAACCGAAAAGGCCGACGCTCAGTCAGCTTTGGAAGACGCGCAAGCCGACTACGATGTGGCATCGATGCAGGTGGAAAAGCTGCAGGCGTCCGAGGATTCGGCGCAGACCGAGGCCGATACGCAGCAGGCCGAGGCGCTGCAGCTGCTTTCCGATTCGAATGAGGAGGCCCAGGCGCAAGCCGCCGAAGCGCAGCAGCAGGCCGACCAGGCCAAGCAGACGCTTGACGCGGCAAAGGCGGAAAACGATAAGGCCCAGGCGGCGCAGTCGGCAGCGGAAGAGGCGCTGGCCCAGGCGACCGAGCAGCAGCAAGCGGCCCAGCAGGCCTTCGACGCGGCAGGCGGCAGCTCCGCCCTGGCCACGGCGCAGCAGAACGCCACAGCGGCCGAAAGCGCGCTGGCGGCGGCGCAGCAGGATCAGGCGCAGGCCCAGGCGGCGCTCAGCGAGGCCACTGCAGCCTACAACCAGGCCGAAAGCCAGGCTCAGGCGGACGCTTCGGCTGTCACCGCAGCCGAACAGGCGTTGGCTTCCGCGAACGCCGCCGTTTCCACTGCGCAAGCTAACCTCGCCGCTGCGCAGGCCGACCTCGCTACGGCTCAGTCCGGTGGCGAAACCGAGGCCCTTGCCACGGCAAATGCCCAGGTCGCAAGCTGCGAATCGGCCGTAGCTGCCGCACAGTCGCAGGCCGATTCGGCGGCAGCCGCCTACGCTTCGGCCCAGGCAACGGCCCAGTTGTCGTCCGCTGCCGCAAGCCAGGCCAGCGCCGACTATAGCGCTGCTCAGGCGACGGCCCAGCAGAAAGATTCCGCCCTCGCCGCAGCCGAACAGGCGAAGTCGAGCGCTGATTCCGACCTGACGCAGGCTCGCGCCACGCTCAGCGCCGACAACGCAACGCTGTCGAAGGCGCAGGCCGACTTGGATACCGCCAATGCTGCCGTTACTGCAGCTCAGGCCGAGAAAGAAACCGCCGACGCCGCCGCAGAAACCGCTGCGGCGAACCTGCAATCCGCGCAAGCCGCCTATGACGCCGCGGTGGCCGCTTCCGCCGACAAGCAAGAGCTTGCCAAGCAGGGCTCGTATGGCTGGATTTGCTGGATGCTGTCGAAAGACAACCTGACCGAAGCTCAGCGTTCTGACCTTGAGCAAGCTAAAAAGGTCATTGACGACGCTTCCAACGAAGATTTCTCGCAGTGGGATACCAGCGGCAACATCAACTTGGGCGGTCGCGGCACCAAGGTGACCGTCATCGAAGACGAGAAGGACGCCGTTTCGCTGAAGAACACCCAGAAGGCGATCGACCAGATGAAGCGCGTGAACGAGGAGCGCGCCGCCGACTACAACTATTCCAGCGGGTATCACACGCCGGCCACCACGAACTTCTACCTGCTCGCCGTCGCGCAGACCGGTGCGGATCGCGGCGCGGGGCTTATGAACCATTCGAAGAGGCAGTCTAACTGCGAGAACCTTGCATGGGGTTACAAGGACGGCGTGACGGGTTGGATGTCCGAGCGCGCCGATTTCGACAAAATCAAGTCCGACCTGGGAATTACCGAAATCAACTCGACGACGTTGAGTCAGATTCAAAAGGAAGCCAACAGCCGCGGCGCCATGATCGGCCACTACACCAACTTGTTCTGGTCGCAAGATATGACCATGGGCGTGGGCTTCACCGATTACGCCGGCGCGAAGGGCAGCTCGTATGGCGGCAAGACCACCTGCTACAACGCCAGCTATTCGAAATCGTACGCGCAGACGTATTCCGTCGAGGAATTCGAGTCGCTGTTCAATGAATATCAGACTTACTTGAATAGCGACGACGATACCATCAGCGCAGCTCAGGTGGCTCTTGATACCGCGAAGGCGGCCAACGCCGATGCCCAGGCGGCGGCGACGGTCGCGCAGGCCAAGCTCGATGCGGCGCAGAAGGCGGCAGCCGACGCTTCTCAGGCGAAGAAGGATGCGAGCGATATCGTATCGGCCAGCGAGCAGGCAGTGAAGGCGAAGGAGCAGGTGGCGAATTCTGCCAGCGAGGCCGTTACGTCCGCGGAGGCGGATGCTGCATCCGCAAAGGCTGCCGCGGCGCAGGCGCAGGCGGCAGCTGACGAAGCCGCAGCTCAGGCGCAGGCCGACGAGCAAGCGGCTGCCAATGCCAAGACGGCGGCCGACGCGGCCGCGAGCGCTTTGGCCGCGGCGCAGGCTGATTTGAGTGCTGCGAAGGCTTCGCG
>CAVBPP010000215.1:0-3690 GCA_963597295.1 Paratractidigestivibacter sp.
TCAACAAGGACTCGCGCGAGCAGTTCGAGATGCGCACCCACAAGCGCCTGATCGACATCCTGGAGCCCACCCCCAACACGGTGGATTCCCTGATGCGTCTTGACCTGCCTGCCGGCGTCGACATCGAGATCAAGCTGTAAGGGGTGTCGCTTAAATGATTAACGCTATTTACGGTAAGAAACTCGGCATGACCCAGATCTTCACCGAGGACGACAAGCTTGTCCCCGTGACCGTGATCCAGGCTGAGCCGAACAAGGTCTGCCAGGTTAAGACCAAGGCGACCGACGGCTACGAGGCTGTTCAGCTCGGCTTCGGCGCCATCAAGGAGAACAAGGTCAACAAGCCCATGGCCGGCCATTTCGCCAAGCAGGGCACCGCTCCTACCCGTTACCTGCGCGAGGTGCGCGTCGAGGACGCCGCCGAGTACAAGGTCGGCGACGAGCAGACCGTTTCCGCTTTCGCTGAGGTCAAGACCGTCGACGTCACCGGCACTTCCAAGGGTAAGGGCTTCGCTGGCGTCATGAAGCGCTACGGCTTTGCCGGCGGCCCGGGTGGCCACGGTGCGCACTTCCATCGCGCTCCCGGTTCCGTGGGCATGTGCGCCACGCCTTCCCGCGTGCTGAAGGGCCTGCGCCTTCCCGGTCACATGGGCTGCGACACCGTCACGGTTCGCAACCTGACCGTCATGCGCGTCGACGAGGATCAGAACCTGATCATCGTCAAGGGCGCCATCCCCGGCGGCAAGAACGGCATCGTGCGCGTGCGCATGGCCTAATCTGGACCAACTTTAAGGAGTTTCTACTACCATGACGACTATCGATATCAAGGACGCAAGCGGCAAGAAGGCCGGCACCGCCGACCTGGCTGCTTCCGTGTTCGGCATCGAGCCGAACGTGCCCGTCATGCACCAGGTCGTTCGCGCTCAGCGCGCGTCTTGGCGCCGCGGCACCAGCAACACGCTCACCCGCGGCAAGGTCCGCGGCGGCGGCAAGAAGCCGTGGCGCCAGAAGGGCACCGGCCGTGCCCGCTAGGGCTCCATCCGCTCCCCACAGTGGACCGGCGGCGGCGTCGTGTTCGGCCCGCATCCGCGCAGCTACGCCTTCCGCGTGAACAACAAGGAAGTCAAGCTGGCCATGCGCTCCGTTCTGTCCGCTAAGCTGGCCGACGGCCAGTTCACCGTGGTCGACGCTTTCAACTTCGAGAAGCCCCGCACCAAGGATGCCGTCGCATTCCTGAAGGCCATGGGCTTCGAGGGTCAGCGCACCACCATCGTCATCGGCAACGACGACGTGAACGCTTTCCTGTCGTTCCGCAACATCGAGAAGGTCAACATCCTTCCCGTCGTTGAGGCTAACACCTACGAGATGCTCGACAACAAGCAGCTCGTGTTCACGTCCGAGGCCCTGAAGCGCATCGAGGAGGTGCTCGCATAATGAAGGATCCCCGCGAGGTCATCCTCCGTCCTATCGTGACGGAGCACAGCTACGACCAGATGGAGAAGAACGTGTACACCTTCGAGGTGGCCAAGGACTCCAACAAGGTTGAGATTCGCCAGGCCATCGAGGCTATCTTCGACGTGACCGTCGTCAAGGTGAACACCCTGAACGTCAAGCCGAAGCCCAAGCGCGTCCGCTACTCCCAGGGCTACACCCGCACCTGGAAGAAGGCCATGGTCACGCTCAAGGAAGGCGATACCATCGAGCTGTTCGGCTAATCGCCACCACGTTGCCGAAAGGTAACGATTAGCTTGAGTCTTCGAAGCGCCCCGCATTGTTGCGGGGCGCTTTCGTTATAATCGGGGTGTTTTCTACGATTTAGCGGGTTGCTGTCCGGTTGTCGGTCGTTCGGCGCCGCGCTCGCAACGGTTCGAAGGTGGTTCTCATGGCATTCGTCGAGTTCAACGATGTCCGCAAGGTGTATAAGATGGGCGAGGTTGAGGTCGCGGCTGCCGACGGAATGACGTTTCATTGCGAAGCGGGGGAATTCGTCGTGGTCGTGGGGCCTTCCGGCGCCGGTAAAACCACGCTGCTGAACATGCTCGGTGGCATGGATTCATCCACGTCGGGAACTATTTTCCTTGATGGAGCCGAAATCAGCGCCATGAGCGAGAAGCAGCTGACGCAGTACCGCCGGGTTGATATCGGTTTCGTATTCCAGTTCTACAATCTGGTGCAGAACCTTACGGCGCTTGAGAACGTGGAGCTTGCGAGCCAGATATGCCCCGACCCGCTCGATGCCGCCGAGGTGCTCGCTGAGGTGGGTTTGTCGCATCGCATAGACAACTTTCCCGCGCAGCTTTCCGGCGGCGAGCAGCAGCGCGTGGCCATTGCGCGCGCTTTGGCGAAGAACCCGAAGCTGCTTTTAGCCGATGAGCCGACCGGCGCGCTCGACTACAAAACCGGCAAAGCCATTCTGAAGCTGTTGCAGGACACGTGTCGTAACACCGGTAAAACCGTGGTGCTGATCACGCATAATTCCGCATTCTGCGATATTGCCGATCGCGTGATCCGCGTACGTGAAGGACGCGTGGCTTCCATGGAGGTCAACGAGCATCCCGTCTCAGCCGAAATGGTCGAGTGGTAACGCATGCGCAGCGCCTTCAACAAGGACGTCCTTCGTTCCATCAAGCAATCGTGGGGTCGCTTTCTGGCCATTGCCGTTATGGCGGCGCTCGGATGCGGCTTCTACGCTGGCTTACGCATGACCGCGCCCGATATGCGCATTTCGGGTGACGAATATTACGATGCGACCAATTTGTGCGATCTGCGCGTGGTGTCCACGCTGGGGCTTACTGACACGCAAGTGGATATGATTCGCGGCGTTGATGGGGTCGACGGCGTGATGCCCGCGCGCGAGGCCGACGTCATCGCCGACTTGGATGGCACGCAATACACCTTCCGCATACATTCGCTCGACACGTCTGCCGCCAGCGCGAGCAGCTGCACCGACGGCGTCCATGTGGAATCCGACGATAACGATTACTTGAACAGGCTTATCTTGACGGAAGGGGAGTGGCCTTCCTCGGCTGACGAGTGCCTACTTTCCGCCGATGCCGCCTGGCAGTCCGACGTAAAGGTTGGCGACAAGGTGCGTCTGTCCGAAGGGACGCAAAGCCTCGACGACACCTTCAGCGTGAAGGAATTCACCGTCACGGGCTTCATTCGCTCGTCGTATTACACGTGTTCGACCAGCCCCGGCACCACCACGCTCGGGTCCGGGCAGCTTTCCTCGTACGTGTATGTGCCCGAAGCGGCTTTCTCCGACAGTTTCCCCATTACCGAGGTGTTCGTCACCGTTTCCGGCGCTGCGGACGAGCAGTGGCCGAGCGACGCGTATCAGGAGCGCGTCGACCAGGTTGCCGATAGAATCAACGACCTGACGGGCGACATCGCCGCTTCCCGCCTTGATGGCTTGCGAGCGGGCGCGCAGAAGGAAGTTGACGACGCGCGCGCCGACTACGAGCGCCAGAAGGCCGATGCGGAATCCCAGATGGGCGAGGCGCAGCGGAAGCTTGACGACGCCGCGTCGCAGCTTTCGAGCGCAGCGTCGCAACTGGCCAGTGCCGCCTCGAAGATATCTTCAAGTCAAGCCACCATCGCGTCCGGAGAATCGCAGCTGGCTGACGGTCAGGCACAGCACGACGAGGGGCAGGCCGCGTTGGATGCCCAGCGCGAATTAGCAGAGCAGGCG
>CAVBPP010000216.1:0-3660 GCA_963597295.1 Paratractidigestivibacter sp.
ACGCTCGACCGACCGGCAAGGCGGCGTCGGGCACGCAACCATTACCATCGACGACGAGCAGGGCGGAAACGAAATTGCCGGCTCGCAGGCGTCAGGGCATGCGCGCGACCCGCGCAACCAGAAGATCTTCGCCATCGGCGTGATCCTTGTTGCGCTGTATGCGTTTGCCCTGGTGGTGCCCAAGGATATCGGGCCTACCATTATGAATCGCGCCGATGCGGGGTATACGCTTTCATGGTTCATTTTGTCGCTGCAAGACAACCTTAATGGGCTTCTCGGGGTTTTCACCGGGAGCTATACCGGCCCGATCGGCTACGAATCGACGATGATCCGCTACGTGATGATTTGCTTCACCGGCGCGGGCATGGCGCTTTGCGGCGCGGTGTATCAGGGCTCGTTCCGCAACGCGCTCGTCTCACCTTCAACGCTTGGCGTGATGTCGGGATCGACGCTAGGCGCGGTGGTGTTCGTGCTGTTCTTCTACGATTCGTCCTCAACCGAATTCGTCAATTCGCTCGGGGTAGGAGCCTCTTCCTCGGCAAGCGCTTCTTCCGCTGCGGCGCCGACGGATATCTTCGGCTACGTTATGTCCTCCTACGGCCTTGCGCTCTGCTCTTTCGTCGGCTGCATGGTCGTGATGTGCTTGGTATTGCTCGTGCTGCGTCTGTCCAACGGCGGCGCGTCGGCCATTTTCCTCATCGTCACGGGTCAGGTGCTCGGCGGCATCGTCGGGGCCGTTTGCAATTCCGTCCGCTATTACTATCTGACCGTCGACCAGTACGGCGACAAGGCCACGTTACTCACCGATTTAATGATCGCTTCGTTCTACCGAAACTACACGTGGGTTGACCTGCTTTGCGTAGGTATTCCTCTCATTGCGGCGTTTATGCTGGTCATGCATCTAAGATCCTCGATGATGACGCTTTCCCTTGATGAAGGAGAGCAGCGAACCTTAGGCGTCGAATCTCGTCGCATGATGTATGCGGTGCTGGCCATATGCACGTTGCTCACCGCCATGATCGTTTCGTTTTGCGGCACCATCGGCTTCGTCGGATTCATGGTCCCGCATATGGCCCGCCGCATCGTCGGTCCGAATTTCAAATACCTGATTCCATGCGCAACCGTTCTTGGCGCCGTGTTCGTGTTGGCCGCATATACGCTGCTCATGATGACGCTCGGCTCCGATTACGAAACCATGGTGGGCATGTTCGTCTCCATCGGCGGCGCTGCGGTGTTCTTGGTTACCGCCCTTCGCGGGAAGGGGGGCGTCCGTGGCCAGTTCAAGTAGCGAAAATAAGATTCGTTCGCAGGTGGGGAAGACGCCTGGCAGGTCCGCTTCCGCTGCCCAGTCGCAAGCTTCGCGCCGCGCATCGGTCGCGCCACCCGAGCCCAAGCATATGAATGCCACGGCAGCCGAGATCGCTCGCTACAACCTGGGCAGCGTCGATGCACGCGACATTCCGCAGTCGGCGCAATCGGCCACGGCCACGCCTGCGCTTCGTAATTGGCTGTCCATGGCCGCGACCGCCGCGCATATGGCGCGCGACCGCTGGTCGCTTCGCGCGAAGGTCATCCTCAGCATGATTATCTTGGCCGAACTGGTCTTCTTATCGCTTGGAATCATGGGCGCCTCCGGCCAGTACTATCCCTACAGCGGCGCTTACGCCACTTACGACCCGCTGCAGGTGGCGGGCGCACTTTGGGAGCGCATCGTGAACACCTTCGGCCCCATGCTGAACATCTGCAACGCGCACGACAATACCTGGATCATGGAAAACGTCCCCGGCTACTGGGCCATTTGGCGCCGCGCGGGCGTGCTTGGCATCACATTAGTCTGCTCTGTGCTGCTGGGCATTTCCGGCATGCTGTATCAAAACGTGTTCAAAAACCCCATCGCAGGTCCCGGTATGCTCGGCGTCTCAACCGGTGTGTCGCTTGGCTTCATGCTAATGGTCGTCCTGTACGGAAGCGCGGCCACATCCATGATGGGGGAGCGCTACCTGTTCTGCTACGGCTTTGGTGCGGCTATCTTGGTGTTCATCATCGCCGCCGGCCGCAAGCTATCGGGCAAGGGGAGGCCTTTCGACGTGGTCACCATGATGCTCGTCGGTTCAATCCTAAGCCAGCTGCTCGGCTTCATCGTCAGCTACATCACCCTGTTCGTCATGGAAGACGACGACTATCTGACCTTTTACAACCTATCGCAAATGCTCACCGTCGACGCCTCGCTAACCTCGTGGGTGGTGCTCGCCATCGCATTCGCCCTGTCGTTCATCCCCGTATGGCTTTTGCGCTTCAAGCTGAACGCGCTTTCCTACGACGAAGACGAAATGCGCATGATGGGCCTCTCGCCGACGCTGCTGCGCGGCGTGGCGCTTGTCTGCGGCGCCATCATGATCCTGGCCGCTCAGGTGCATGTGGGCATGGTTTCCCTGGTCACGCTGTTCGTGCCGTTTCTGGCCCGCGCGTGGTTCGGCGTGGAAATGCGCCAACAGCTTGCCGGGTGCATATGCATCGGCTCCATTCTTCTCATCGTGGCGCGCGACATCACCGACTTGATTCCCTTCGTCGGCGACGGCCTGGCCATCGGATCGGTCATGAGCGTCGTGCTGCTGCCGCTTTTGGTGGTCGTCATGTCAAAGCAAATGAGGGATTGATGCCGCTATGCTGCTATGCTATTCGCAAACTTCAGCTCTATCAGGCGTTTCCGTATTGAAAGGGGCGCGGTAATGAAATTGTCGCTACGAGATGTCGCCGTCGGCTACGAACGCGAGCATCCGGTGCAGAAATTCGTCAACCTCACCGTTTCCTCGGGTGAGGTGTGCTGCATCCTGGGCCCGAACGGCTGCGGCAAGACCACGTTAGTTAAAACGGTGCTTGGCATGGTGCCGCTGCTCGACGGCAAGATAACCCTCGACGGTTCCGACATGACGAAATGGTCGGCTCAGCGCCTGTCTTCCCAGGTGGCATACGTTGCGCAGAAGCAATCGCAGCCGTTCCCGTTCTTGGTGAAGGACGTCGTGATGCTCGGTCGCCTCGGCAAAACGAAGGGGCTTTCCACGCAACCCGGGCGCGCCGATTACAACATCGTGGAAAACGCGATGAAGGAAATGGACATCTACCACCTGCGAAACAAGCCCTACCTTGACATTTCGGGCGGCGAGCTGCAGATGGTCATGTTCGCCCGCGCACTTGCGCAGGAACCTCAGCTGCTCGTCATGGACGAGCCGACGGCCGCGCTCGACTACGGCAATGCCGTGCGCGTCATCGGCAAGGTGCGCGAGCTTGCCGAGGCGGGTTACGCGGTGCTCATGATCACGCACAACCCCGACCATGCGTTCATGACCGGGGCGAACGTGGCCCTGTTCACCAGGCATAACCCCATGCGTTTCGGCACCGCTTTCGAGATAATCACGCGCGAGAACATTCAGGAGGCTTACGGCATTAATGTGAAGCTGGTTGAGTTCACACACGACAATCAAGAGGTAATGCGCATGTGCGCACCCGAATTCGGCGGCGCAAAGAAGCGCTAACGCAACGCATCACGAAAACGTTCGGGGCTGCGGCCCCAAGATACAGCGAAAGGAAGCAACATGATCGACAAGAACGAGGCCCGCGCGGCAGCCGACGCGCTCACGAAAATCGTCGACAATGTGGAAA
>CAVBPP010000217.1:0-3612 GCA_963597295.1 Paratractidigestivibacter sp.
GGCCATTACGCGCGAGTACAGCATCGGGTGCGCCTCGGCCATATTCGCGCCCCAGGTGATGAACACGTCGGCGTAGTCGATGTCGGCGTAGCAGCCGGCGGGCTCGTCGGTGCCGAACACGTTCATGAAACCTACGACGGCGCTGGCCATGCACAGGCGTGCGTTCGGGTCGATGTTGTTGGAAAGCAAGCCCGCCTTCCAGAACTTCGCCGTGCAGTAGCCTTCCAAGATGGGCTGCTGGCCGCTGCCCCAGAACGCAAGGCGCGACTTGTCGTTCTTCCAGGTTTCACGAAGTTTGCTGGCCACCAGGTCAAGCGCCTCGTCCCACTCGGCCTCGCGGAAGCCCTCGTCGGTTCCCTTGGTCGAATTGTCCTCGCGGATAAGCGGCTTGGTCAGGCGGTCGTCACCGGTCAGAATCTTGCTGAGGTAATAGCCCTTTACGCAGTTCAGGCCACGGTTCGAATCGTTCTCGGGGTCGCCGTAGACCGACACGAGCTTGCCGTTTCGGCTCTCGACGATAACGCCGCAGCCGCAACCGCAGAAGCGACAGACGGCCAGCGTTTTGGTGATCGAATCGCTCTGCGGGTCGTTTTGCTTCGGGGAGCAGCCCGTCATCGACGTGAGCGATCCGGTCGCGACGGCGCTTGCCATGGCGACGGCGGTCGCTTTCAGGAATGTTCTGCGTGAGATGGTGGTCATGTTCAGTTCCCCTTTTCCTGATGCTTTCGCGCTCTGCCGCGAATCTCCTCGTTCAACTTGCTTTCGAAATCATTGATGTCAGCCATACGTGTCACCCTTTTTCCTGCTCGCCGCGCGTAACGATGCGAATGGGAACGCGCGGGTCGTCGATCACGCATCGCATGACGCACAGGCCGCATCCGGTGCAGACGTCTTTGTTGATCGTTGGGATGAACTTCGCGTGGATGGAGTCGTTGTCCCGGATTTTGTACTCGATGGTTATTGCCTGGTCGATCAGGGGGCACACGCGATAGCAAACCTCGCAGCGATAGCCCTGGTAGGCGATGCAGACGTTCTCATCGATAGTCGCATAGCCCATGTGAGCGTCGGTGCGCTCTTCGACGTCGCGAAGGGCCCCTGTTGGGCACGCCTTCGTGCAGGGAAAGTCCTCGCAAAGACGGCAGGCTTGGTCTCGTGCTTGGATATACGGCGTACCCACCGCGGCGCCGGCTTCCATGCCGGCTATGCGAACAGCCTTGTATTTGCAGGCCAGTGCGCATTTTCCGCACTTGATGCAGCGGGAGCTGAAATCGGCTTCGCCTTGGATTCCCGGCGGGCGCAGCAGCGTCGACGACCCGACGGCGGCGCAGTATCCGCCTTCCGCCGCCAGCGCTACGGCTGCGATGCCCGCGACGATTCGGCCTATGCCCATGACGTGCTGCCTTGCGCGAGTGGCGAATGAGTGTCGAATTGCCTGATCATCCTACTTGCTGCTTTCGCCTTCAAGGTCGGCATACTGGCCGTAGGTGGTCTCAAGCTCCTTCGACTCCTGATAGGTGATCCAGCCGTCGGGAAGCGTGTAGTCGTCGTGGCACTGCGAGCACACCATGACGCTCGCACGGTGGGCCTTGTGGCAGTCGCTGCAGTCGTACTCGCTGTGATGCCAGCTGTGCGGGTTGCGTGTCGACTCGCTGGTCGCTTCGGTCAGGTCGTCCTTCGACATGTTGTGGCAGGATGAATTCAGGCAGAATTCGGTCTCGCCGGTGCCGCGGTAGTACACCAAGCGGCTCAAGTCGCGCTCGTTCAGCGGGTAGTAGTAGTTGCCCACAACCCATTCCAGGCCCTCTGTGACCTGCTCCGTTATGGCGGGAACGTGGCAGCTCATGCAGGTTGCGTCGGCGTATTCGCGATGCGTGGCCGAAAGCATCGAGCTGGAGTCGGAAACGGTGTTGCCCCACTTATCGGTGCTTTGCTGGCCCGGCTCGCTGTAGTACGTGGGCAGGTACGAGTCCATGGGCGAATGGCAGATGGCGCCGCAGAATGAAGGCGTTTCATGCCAGGTCCAGAAGCCGACGCCGGCGGCGCCGAGCACCACGACGATGATGACGCCGCAGGTGATGAGCTTCTTGCGGGAAGCGGCCTTCACGCGTGCACGCACGCCGTGAGGTTTCTTGACGGGTTCGGAGGCTGTCTCCTGCGCGTCGGAAGCGCTGTTCGCGGTGGCTTCGGGGGTTTCGTTGCCCTCTTCTGCTAGCGGGCGCTTTGCTTCTTCTTTGGATACAGAACCCTCTTCTGAGCCTTTTTCAGCCGCAGCATCCTCGGATTCGCTTTTGCGCTTCAGGAAAGAACGCCCTGCGCCCTTAGCGTTCGGACTCTTGTCAGGCGTTGCGATGACGTAGTTCTCGTCGATGTCGTCGTTGTGCGATTTCGCCACGGTACCCCCTCAGGTCATTCGATGCCGCACATTTTAGGTAGCGAAAACGCGTTTGCCTATAGGGATTTACCCTACGGTTAATTCGTATCTTTCCTGAGGATAATTCCCTCACCTTGGCGAATCCGGGTAAAGAAAACGCCGCCCTCCCCTTTCGGAGAAGACGGCGATCTGCATTGTAATTGCTGAAGTTGTTGCAGGTCAGCGGTCAGTTATGGCCTCTTCGTACCGCAGTTGCTGCAGAAATTGCCGGAGTTCACGGCTCCGCAGCTGCAGGTCCATTCCGCAGGCGCTGCCGGTGCGGGTTTTGCCGTGCCGCAGTTGCTGCAGAAGTTGCCCGTGTTGGTCGCGCCGCAGGTGCACGCCCAACCGCCAGCGGGGCCACCTGCAGCTGCGGGGGCTTGAGCGGCGCCGGCTGCCGGGGCGGGTTGCGCGGCCGCAGGTGCCGCCTGCGCTGCTTGAAATCCGCCGCCGGGCGCCACGTTGTATTGGCTCTGCGGCGTTCCTGCGCCTTGCTGGTTGAACAGGTTGCCGGAATTCATCCCGCCGGCCATGCCCGCCATGCCCATGCCCATGAAGCCCGCCATGGCGCCGGACTCGTTGGCGGCGGCTGTGCGCATCGCGTCGGACTGCGCGGCGGCGATGTTCGCGGCGGCCATGGCCGGGTCGCGCATGACCGCAGCCTTCTGCAGGTCCTTGATCATCTTCTCGTCCTCTTCGGACGCGGCGATGGAGTTCACGCCGAACGAAGCGACCTGGATGCCGCGCGTCTCGCCCCACTGCTCGGACAGCACTTCGTTCAAGGCCTGCGCCAGTTCGGTCGTGTGCGCGGGGACCGCGGAGTAGCGCACGCCCATCTCGCTGATCTTGGCGAAGGCGGGCTGCAGCGCGGTCAGCAGCTCGCTTTTCAGCTGCGAGTCAAGCTTGTCGCGCGTGTAGGCTTCCTCGACGTTGCCGCAGACGTTCTTGTAGAACATGAGCGGGTCGACGATCTTGTACGAGTACTCGCCGTTGCAGCGCACCGAAATGTCCACGTCAAGGCCGATGTTCGCGTCCACCACGCGGAAGGGCACCGGCGTTGCGGTGCCATACTTGTTGCCGATGATCTCTTTCGCGTTGAAGAAGTAAACGCGCTGGTCGTTTGCGGTGTCGCCGCCGAAACCGAAGCGGTGCCCCACCTTGCTGAAGCTCTTCTTGATGCGCTCGAGCAGCGTGCCGTCGCC
>CAVBPP010000218.1:0-3567 GCA_963597295.1 Paratractidigestivibacter sp.
CCTCAATAGTGCGATTTGATTTAGCTGTTGCGGTCGAACTCGCTAGCGAATGAAATGCCCCAGCAGAAAGCCGATGATCAGGCATGCCGCGGCGAAGCAGGCCGAAAGCGCGACGATTTTGGTGTCGTGCTTCTTGTCGCGCAGACGCTCGGCCTGAAGGCGGCGCTTGGCGGGGAAGTACGAATAGCCGTCGGTGGTGATGGCTACGACGGTGCCGCGGCGCTCATCGGGGCGTTTTGCCAGCGCACCGCGTGCGATCAGCTCGGATTGTAGATCATCCTCAGGGCGCAGGGGGAAGGCGCAACGGTAGACGAGCTCGCCGTCGACGGTGCAGGTGGCGCGCTCGTAATCGAGCAGGCGGCCAAGCTCGCGTTCTTGCAGGATATTAAGTTCGATGGAAGCCATGATGTCCTCTGCTGCATTTTCCGTACGTTTACATCGATGATCCCATAATACCGCGAAATTGTCTGATTTTGGGAATAAACCGCAGACGGTACGCGAAATATCGTGGTTCGTTGGTGAATGCTTCGCCAATACTTTTGCGAACGTGACATATATGGCATAATTGCAAGTCGGTGCGCAATGCAACCATTATCTGTAACGATGGAGGATAGCTACGTGAAAACTAAAGTTGAGGCTCTCGAAGACAACCGCACGAAGGTGACCATCACCCTCGACGCGAAGGATGTCGACGCCCGCATTAAGGCGACGTACAAGGATTTCGCCAACAAATATAACTTCCCCGGTTTCCGCAAGGGCAAGGCCCCGCGTCCGGTCATCGACAACGCGCTTGGCAAGGAAGCCGTTCGCGCGACCGTGTCCGACGAGGTCGTCAACGGCCTCACGCCGATCGCCATCGACGAGAAGGACCTGTACCCGATCAGCAAGCCCGACTTCTCCGAGGAGCCGGGTCTGGTCGAGGCCGGCAAGCCCTACACCTTCAGCTTCACCATCGAGTGCAAGCCCGTCGTCGAGCTTTCCAGCTACGATGCCGTGGACATCGAGCTTCCGGGCGAGACCGCCACTGACGAGGAGATCGACGACCAGATCGAGCACTTCCGCGAGCATTACTACACCTTCAAGGACGCTCCGGCGAACACGAAGGTGAAGGCGGACTCCGAGCTGACCATCGGCCTGAAGACCGCCGACGACGCCGGCAAGCCGGTCGAGTCGCTTTCCACCGATGAGCGCCCCTACACCATGGGCGCCGGCCTTCTGCCCGACGAATTCGAGGAGAAGCTCGTCGGCCTGAAGAAGGGCGAGGTCGCCGAATTCGACCTGGACATGCCCGAGAACCCGCCGGTGCTGCTGCGCGCCCTGAAGGGCAAGACGACCAAGCTGCACTTCGAGGTCACCGTGAAGGCCGTTCGCAAGAAGATCCTTCCCGAGGTCACCGACGAATGGGCAAAGGAGACGCTTGGCTTCGAGGACGTCGCCGACCTGCGTTCGCGCCTGGCCGAGAGCCTGACCACTCAGAAGCAGCAGATGATGCCCGGCCTGAAGGAGCGCGCTTGCCTGAACAAGCTCATCGAGCGCGTCGACGTCGAGGTGCCCGCCTCCATGGCCGAGTCCGCCGAGACCAACCTGCTGCAGGAGCTGTTCCAGCAGCTGCAGGCCTCTGGCATGTCCTTCGACGCCTACCTTGAGCAGATGGGTCTGAAGGCCGAGACGTTCAAGGACGACATCAAGCTGCAGGCCGCCGACACCGTCAAGCAGGACCTGGCGCTCGATGCCTGGGCGCGCCATTTCGACATGAAGGTCACCGGCAAGGAAATCACCGAGGAGTTCGTGAAGTCCGGCGCCGAGGATCCGGCCGCTCTGGAAGAGGATTGGCGCAAGAACGGTCAGCTGCATATGGTGCGCGAGGGCGTGCTGCGCATGAAGGCCGTTAAGGACATCATGGACAAGGCCAACGTCACCGAGGCCAAGCCCGCCGCCAAGAAGGCCGCCGCGAAGAAGCCGGCTGCTAAGAAGGCTGCCGCCAAGTCCGACGACGCCGAGGCCAAGCCCGCCAAGAAGACCGCAGCCAAGAAGACGGCTGCAAAGTCCGAGGACAAGCCCGCGGCCAAGAAGACCGCCGCTAAGAAGCCGGCTGCTAAGAAGACGACCAAGAAGGCTTCCGACGCCGAATAACCGCTTCATCGTTATTTCGCGGCCCGCCTAGCCTGCATGCCCTGCGCATGTTGCAGCTAGGCGGGCCGCGGTGCACGATTCGCCCGTCTGTCCGGCGGGTAAGCTCGTCTGGCGGCTTCGTTGCCTGCGATTTCGCCTTAAGTAGAAACGAGGAGATTATGAATTTCAATCCCAATTCCGCTTTGATTCCGTACGTGGTCGAGCAGTCGCCGCGCGGTGAGCGCAGCTATGACATCTATTCCCGCCTGCTCAACGAGCGCATCGTGTTTCTGGGCGAGCAGATCGACGACCAGGTGGCCAATTCCGTGGTGGCGCAGCTGCTGCATCTGGAAAGCGCCGATCCGGAAAAGGACATCAGCCTGTACATCAATTCGCCCGGAGGCTCTGTGACCGCCGGTCTGGCTATTCTGGATACCATGAACTTCATCAAGTGCGATGTGTCCACCATCTGCATGGGTTGCTGCGCTTCGATGGCCGCCGTGCTGCTTTCCAACGGCGCGAAGGGCAAGCGCCTGTGCCTGCCCAATTCCATGGTGCTGATCCATCAGCCCTCCGGCGGTGCGCAGGGCCAGCAGACCGAGATTCAGATCGTTGCCGACTTCATGCTGAAGACGCGCAAGCAGTTGAACCAGATTCTGGCCGACAACACCGGCCAGTCGCTTGAGACCATCCAGCGCGACACCGAGCGCGACAACTACATGACTGCGCAGCAGGCACTTGAATACGGCCTGGTCGATCGCATCGTCGAGTCACGCGCGACCCTGGCGAAGTCCGAATAGCCTTAAACGTTAGGGGATTTGAGCGATAGATGAGCGGAAGAGGAGAAGACCGTATGACCGGGAAAGACCCGAAGGATATCGTTTGCGCATTTTGCGGCAAGCAGCCTCAGCAGGTCGCGGCCATGATTTCGGGGCCGAACGGCATTTACATTTGCGATGAGTGCATTTCCGTGTGCGCCGATGCCATGATGCGCGATCTGGGGCTTTCGGCTCAAACGGGGCAGATGGCAAGCGACGGCGCCCTGGTCGCCGACGAGGTTGCGCCGAGCCCGGAAAACGTGCTCGAGCAGCTGCCGACGCCCCATGAGCTGTACGCCGAGCTATCCGAGCACGTCGTTGGCCAGGAAAAGGCCAAGCGTGCGCTTTCGGTGGCCGTGTACAACCACTATAAGCGCATCAGCTTGGGCGAGGCCGCCGAAGAGGGTGATGTGGAGCTGGCGAAGTCGAACATCATGCTGCTCGGCCCGACCGGTTCGGGCAAGACGCTTCTGGCCCAGACGCTCGCGCGCACGCTGCGCGTTCCATTCGCCATCGCCGACGCCACGACGCTCACCGAAGCGGGCTACGTCGGCGAGGACGTGGAGAATATCCTGCTCAAGCTCATAACCGCCGCCGACTTCGATATCGAGCGCGCCGAGATCGGCATCATCTACAT
>CAVBPP010000219.1:0-3558 GCA_963597295.1 Paratractidigestivibacter sp.
GCTGCACCACCGCCCGCGCCCGCGCCGCCGCGCGCCTTCGCCAGCGCCAACACGCCCTGGCAGCCGAACACGCCGCAGGCCCACGCCGTCAACGTGGTGAACAGGATCAAAGGCCATTGCAATTCCATGCTACTCATCCCCTTTCCAGTCGCGATCGCGCAGGATGTACACGAACGACGGCTTGTTCCCCACGTTCGTCATGTGATGCACGTCGGAATCCTTGTACGGCTGGATGTAGTCGTTCATCTTCACGCGCGCCTTCGTCACGTCATCGTACGAGGTGCCAAGCCCCTTGTGCTTCGGGTCGATGGGCCCCACGAAGCTGTCGAGCCCCTCGTCGATGTCGCCCACGTAGCGTGCGCGGCCGTTGCACTGCGCCACGCACTGCGGCAGCTCGCCCTGCACAAGCCTCTGCTCGCACAGCGTGCACTTCTCGACCACGCGCTCTTCCTCGTTCAGGTAGCGAACGCCGTAAGGACAGCTCATCGCGCAGAATTGGCAGCCGATGCACTTCGATTTGTCAATCTGCACGGTGCCGTCTTCGGCCTTATGGCTGGCCTCGGTCGGGCACACCTTCACGCATTCCGGGTCGGCGCAATGCTGACACTGCACCGGCAGGAAGTAGTGCTCCACGTCGGGCCACGCGCCGCTTCCGCCGGGCTTTGGGTTCGGCCCGATGCGCAGCACCTTCAGCCAGAAATTGCCCGGCTGCACGCCGTTGATCACCTTGCAAGCCACCGAGCAGGCCAAACACCCCACGCAGCGGTTCAGATCGGTTGCTATCGCGTATTGCGTCATGGTTTACTCCCTCCCTTCGTAAGTCGGCAGCCACTTCTTCAAACGCTCGTCGGATGCCGAGGCGATGATGGGCGTGCCCTTCGAATCGCACGGGCAGGGGTTGCCGAACGGGCTGTTCTCGGCGGTCGCCTTCGTGATGTGCACGTCGTAGCAGCGCAGCGAGTTCGAACCGCAGAACGGGTCGTTGTAATCCTTGTAAACCAGCTGGTTGCACGCGGAATGCTCCCAGCCGTGGCCAACGTCCTCTATCTCGGGGAACCACCAGGTGTGCTCAAGGTTCACCACACCCGGCGAAATGCCGTGGAATAGATCGACGACCTGGCGAATCTTGCCGTTTTCGTTCTCGATCCACACCCAGTCGCCCTGCTTTAAGCCCAGACGCTCGGCGTCTGCGGGGTTCATCTCGATGCGCGGCACCGGCCACTGCTCGCGGCACCACGGCAGCTGACGGTGCTCGGAGTGGAAGTACACCGGGCTGCGGCGGCCGGTCGTGCAGTTGAACGCGTTGTCGTCGGCGAACTTCTCGGGCATGGTCACCGGCGACACGTACGGCTCGCGGGCGATGGGCATGCAGTCGGCAAGGGTCGCATGGTAGTGCTCGTAGGTGTTGTCGAGCGCATAGCTTTCCATGATGGTCGACCAAATTTCGCACTTGGCCGTCGGCGTGTAGAAGCCGGGCTTGCCGTCGGTCGGCTGCATGGTGAACGTGCCCACCTGACGCAGCTGGCCCATCTCGTAACGATGGTAGGTGCCCCAGCGCTCGGGATGCACGCGCTTGGCCTCCCACCAGCCGTTTTCCTGGAACTTCTGGCGGTACTCGTCCCAGGTGGAAGCCTCGGGGAAGTTGCGGCAGCACCAGTCAAGATGGTCGTGCGCGCTCGGCCAGGTGTCCCATTGCGGGTTTTCGGACGTGTCGTTCCAGGGCTTGCCCATCGCGCGCCACAGGTCGATGTCGATCTCGTAGTCGATCTTGCACTCGCCCGGCGGGTCGATGGCCTTGCACGTCGCGCCGATAGCGCCCGACGCGCCCTGTGAGCAGCGCGGCGACTCGGCCTCAAGCCAGTGCACGCACGGCATGATGATGTCGGCCAGGTCGGACATGGGCGTATGCCACAGGTCGATGACGGCCAAGAAGTCGAAGGTCTTCAGCGCTTCCCAACCGTAGGCGCAGTTCGACATGGCCATGAAGTTGCCCGACTGCGCGATGCCGCCGCGGATGCGGTACGGCTCGCCGGTCAGGGCGCCGTCCCAGATGGCGGTCGCTTCGGCCCACTTGTTCCAATAGCGAAGCAGCGGGTACTTGTCGCCGCCGATCATCTTGGCGTTGGACTGGAAGTACGTCACGCCCTCGGGCAGACTGCCAGGCGACATGGGAACCACGCCCGGCGAGGCTTCCACCTGCGCTTTCGTTTCTCCGCGGTTGCCGCCGGGCGTGTCGTAGTTGCCGGTGATGTGCGACAGGATCATCAGCATGCGCACCAGGTGCGTCGAATTGCCGGTCTGGTCGGTCGCCAGCTGGAAGTGCAGGCCGCCGTTGCCGTAGCGCGGGTCCTTGCGGGTCGCCCATTCCAGGCAGGCATCCTCGATCGTCTTCGCGTCGACGCCGGTCAGCTCGCTCGCGCGCTCGGGCGTGTACTCCGAACAGCGCTCGGCGTACATATCCCACACGGGGCGCACCTTCGTTTTCTTGCCGTTTGCCAGCTCGATCTCGAATTCGCCGTACAGCGCCGGGTCGATTTCCGGGTCGAACGGCGTCGGGTCGGGGAACCACGCCGGCGCCGTGCCCGATGAGCGTTCGGGCTGCTCAACCGTGAAGCCGGTCGTCGGAATATGGTAGGTTTCGCCTTCCCACAGGCAAGCATCGGCGTCGAAGTAGGTCAAATGCCCGGTCGAGTCGTTGTTGTGCAGCGGATGGGCATCGTCCATGCCGGCGAAGGCGTCCCACACCATGAAGCGGCGGGTCGATCCGCCTTCCTTGATGTCGGATTCCTTCAGAAGGCGCGTGGACAAGTGCACGCCCTCGCCGCCTTCCTTAACGTAGCCGCCGGAGGGCTCGACATCGCTGCTGAACAGGAATGGGGCGTTGGTCCAGCGCTTGACGTACAGGTTGTCGTACAGGTCGTTTTGGATGACCAGGTTCGTCCAGCATTGGGCGATGTAGCCGTCGGTGCCGGGGCGAATATTCAGCCAATAATCGGCCTCTTTACCCAAAGCGCCCTGGCGCGGGTCGATCAGAATATGCGCGGCGGAGCACTGCGACGCGTCAACGACGGTGCGGCACGAGTCGTCGTAATTCGAATACTCGCAGGCCGTGCCCCATTGCACGTACACCTTCGGCTGCATGACCGTTTCCATCCAGTTCGAACCCATATCGTCGGTCATCAGCTCGGCCATGTGGCGCGGGCCCTTGCAAATCTCATAGCCCAAAAAGCCGTTCGGCGTGTCCAGCAGCAACTTCAGGTCGCCGTAGGATCCCATGCACCAAACGCGCGAGGTGCCGCCGAAGCACACCATCGATTCGCCGCCGTAGCGGTCCTTCAGCTCCTGGAATTTCGTTGCGCAGGTGGTGATGGCCTCGTCCCAGCTGATGCGCTGCCAGCCCGGGTCCTCGCCCTTCGCGTTCGTGCGCTTGAGCGGGTAGGTCACGCGGTCCGGATGATAGGCCGCCTGCAGCGACGCCTGCGATTTCGAGCAGGAATGGCCGCGGTTCGACGGGCAGGACTCGTCGCCCTCGATCTTCACGACGCGCCCGTCTTGCAC
>CAVBPP010000220.1:0-3549 GCA_963597295.1 Paratractidigestivibacter sp.
CCAGGCATTCCACGCAACAACGTCAAGCGACGAAACGCCCACGAGCGCCACGCCGAGCGCCGACGCGATGCCCTTGGCGGTGGCCATCGCAATGCGCACGCCGGTGAACGACCCGGGGCCGCGGCCCACGCACACGCAAGCAATCTGGTCGCGCGAAACGCCCGCTTCCGTCAGCAGTGCGTCGATGCGCGGCAGCAGCTGCGTGTTCGACGCACGATGCGCCTCTACCTCAAGCGACGCGGCAAGTTCGACGCCACGCGAAGCCGCATCGAGTTTGCCCAGGCCAATGGCAACAACTTCGTTGGCCGTATCGAAAGCTAGCGCGTAAGCGGGTTCCCTGACGGGGCTGGAAGACGAAGCCATGCGATTACCTGCTCGCCGCGTTTACGCCGGCGCCGCCGGCCGCACCGCCCGCAGCCCCGTCGGCAACCAAAGGCATCGTTACAACGGATTCGAAAGGCACGCTGACCAGGCGAGACGTAGGAGCAGCCGGGTCAAGGCCAGCCGCCTGGGCGCCGCGGGAGCGAGCCTCGGCCAACTGCGCGTCCACCTGTTTGAACGCCTCGGGCGTCACGCGATCGTTCGACGAAAGCTCGGTCTTGGTCAGGCGGGCCTTCGCATCCGACGCCCACACGCACAAAAGCTGGCGCGCGCGGCTTCCCAGCGCATGCGCGATCACGCGGCGGCTTCCCTCGGGAAGTACCTGAATGCGAATTTCCAAATAGCCATACGGAAGCGCGCGGGGGAACTTCTCGCCCCATTCGATAAACGAAACGCCATCGGATTCTATAACGTCGAAATAGCCGACATCCTCAAGCTGATCTGCATCTTCGAGCCTATACAGGTCGAAGTGGTACAGCGGGATGCGACCTTCGTCGTATTCCAGCAGAACGTTGAACGTGGGGCTGGTCACGGGGGCCGTGATTCCGAGGCCCTGCGCGACGCCCTGCACGAAATGGGTTTTGCCGGCGCCCAAGTCGCCGGTCAGCACGACAACGTCGGCAGGATGCAGGTACTTCGCCAGCGTTTGGGCCAGCTGCTGCGTCTCCTCGACCGAGTTGGTTTTGCGAGCATATGTAAGTCCGTTAGCCATAGTGCCGACATAATACGCCAACACGCGCACGCGCGCGAGAATGTCGCGAAATATGCAGGCGGAATGCGCGCAGGAAGCGGAAGAGCTCCACCCATAAATCAGTGTCGCGCTTCGCGCTCGTTATTACGGTTCGAGCTTTTGCTCGAACCCACGAAGTCTTGCAGCAGGCATTGGGACGTCCCCGAACTTCGTGGATGCGAGCGAGAGCTCGCATCATAACTAGAGAGCGCCGCTAGGCGCGACAGGCTTTTATCCGGCTGCGCCAGATACTCAAGCTTTTGATTCGGCAGCCGCCACCACGTGCTCCATGGTGGTGCTGGTGGTTACGGTTCCGATGCCTCCCGGAACTGGGGTTATGGCAGCCACGACGGGTTCGACCTCTTCAAAATCCACGTCGCCGCACAGGTTGCCCTCGGCGTCGAAGTTGATCCCCACGTCAAGCACCGTCTGACCCGCGCGGAAGAACTCGCGGCCGTATGCACGAGCACGACCGGTCGCGCAGATGACGATGTCGGCGGCACGGCACACTTCAGCCAGGTTCTCGGTGCGGCTGTGGCACATAGTAACGGTGGCGTTGCGGCGCAGCAGCATCATGGCCACCGGCTTGCCGATGACCAGGCTGCGGCCGATGACCACCACATGCTTGCCCTCGATGGGCACCTGGTAATGGTCGAGCATCTTCACACACGCCTCGGCCGTGGCCGGCGGAAAGCCGTCCGACCCATCGGTGAACACGGAAGCCAGCGACGCCGTCGAAATGCCGTCGACGTCCTTCGCCGCGGCAAGCGTGTCGCACATGGCCTTCTCGTCGATGGAGCGCGGCAGCGGGCGGAACATCAGGCAGCCGTGCACCTGGTCATCGGCGTTCACGTCACGCAGCGCGGCTTCAAGGTCGGCCTGCGAGGCTTCTGCATCAAGCACGTATTGCTTTACGGAAATTCCCAGGCCAGAGGCTCGTTTCATGGCCGTTCGCTCGTAGGACAGGTCGTCGGGGCGCTCGCCCACTCGCACGATGGCCAGCGTTGGCGTCACGCCGGACGCAACCAGCGCCTCAACGCGCGCACAGATATCCTGCGCCATCGCATCGACGACGGGCTTGCCTTTCAGAAGTTCTGCCATAAAGATGCACCACCTTGAAGTTGCCGTTGAAGTAGAATCACTGATTGAATGGATTATCGCGCCGCATTGCCCGACCCTGCGGGACGTTCAACGGGATTTAACGTCCCGCAAGCGAAAACAAGGCGCAAGCCACCAAAAGCGCTGGTCAGCGAGCCATGTAACGCTTTCCGACCGCCGAAGCTCGCAGCCTTTACGAAACGGACTGCTTCACGAACTCGAACAGCTCGTCGCAGCGGGCTCGCGTGGTCGCCGCCAGCTGCTCGGCCTCGGTCCGCAGGCGCGTCGCAAGCTCCTCGTCTTCCATAGCCGACACATTTGCGAACACATACAGGCTTGCGCCTTCGACCGCCGCCGAAATCAGGGATACGGCCGTACCGATATCCGACCTGGCCAAACGGCTGCCATGATGTGCCAGAAAATCGGCATGGTCAACCACGGCCGACGCCGTGCGCATAATAGTGATGGGCGCCTCGGCCGCGCCGGCAAGCGCCAGCTGCACCGCTTGACGCTTCGCCTCGGCCTGCTCGGGCGTGTCCTTGGGCATGCGGTACGCGGCGGCCAGCGGCCCGAACGCCTTCGCATCGGCGTCCACCAACGCAATGAGCATCTCCTGCAGCTGCGCGAGCGCTTCCAAATGCTGCTTAACCTCGTCTTCCACGTCGGCGTAGGTCTTCTTCCCCAGCGTCAGGTTGCCCACCATGGCCGCCGCAGCGGCGCCAAGCGCGCCGCAATAGGCCGAAGCCCCTCCCCCGCCAGGGGTTGGGGCCGAAGAAGCGAGCTCATCTATGAACGTCGTATCCAGCATGCGAACCTTCCATACTTGAATGTCTAGCAGGGGCGAAGATACACAGGCACTGTTGCCACCTAGTAAAGCTTACGGGGAATCCATCGAACGGCCAGCGCCCCGCAAGCCCAGACGGCCGGCAGTGGACGGCACCGAGCGAAGCCCGGCGGACGCCAACGGAGGCCGCAGCGCACTACCGATCAGCGAGCCACCTCAGCCCGCCAATCGTCGGCAACCAACGCTCGCCGGCACCAGCCGCGCGCCCGCCGCAAGCCAACCAGCCGTTAGAACAGCCCCGTGATCTTGCCGGTCTCGTCCACGTCGATCTTGAACGCCGCGGGCGACTTGCCAAGGCCGGGCATCGTCATGATGTTGCCGGTCAGCGCCACCACAAAGCCCGCGCCGGCGCTCACCTTGATGTCGCGCACAGTGATGCGGAAGCCGCGCGGCGCGCCGATCTTCTTAGCGTCGTCGCTGAAGCTCGACTGCGTCTTGGCCATGCACACGGGCATGCCGGCAAAGCCGAGCGATTCCAGTTTGGCCAGCTCTTTAG
>CAVBPP010000221.1:0-3545 GCA_963597295.1 Paratractidigestivibacter sp.
CAGCACGTCGGCCTTCCGGCGGCGCAGCATGAACGGCCCCACCAGCGCTTGCAGGCGGCCGGCAACGTCATCGTCGCCGCCGACGATGGGCAGCTCGAACTTCTCGCGGAAGCGCGCATAGGGGCCGAGCAGGCCCGGCATTAGGAAGTCGAAGATGCTCCAAAGCTCGGACAGGCGGTTTTCCATCGGCGTGCCCGTCAGCGCGAAGCGGTGCTCGGCGGTAAGGCGCTTCATGGCGCGCGTGGTGAGCGTGGCGGGGTTCTTGATGTATTGCGCCTCGTCGAGCGCGCAGATGTACAGGCTGCGGCCCGTCCAGTCGGCTACGTCGATGCGAGCTAGGTCGTAGGAGGTTATGAGGACGTCGACGGGGTTGTTTGTTTCGGCGCTTTCGCTGCCGGCCGTAGTGCGGTCACCGGTTTTCACCGGTTTGCCCTTCGCGTCGAATTCTTCGCTGGAACTGCGTTTATCCAGGTAGTCGTTCCATTCGTTGAAAATGCGCCCGCGCTGCATCTTTCGCTCTTGCGCGCCGCCTGCGATCGCTTCCACTCGCATATCGGGCGCGAACCGCTCGAATTCCGCCAACCAGTTGTATACGAGCGATGAAGGGCACACGATCAGGCTTGGCCCGACTTCGTTCGCCTCGGCGCGGCGGGCAAGCAGCAGCGAAATCAGCTGCACCGACTTGCCCAAACCCATCTCGTCGGCCAGCACACCGCCGAACCCCGCATCGCAGCGAGCTGAAAGCCAACGCACGCCATCGGCCTGGTAGGGGCGAAGGATATCCGCCACTTCAGCGGGTACCTCGTAATCGGCTTCGTTGACGGCTCGGAATCCCGTGATGTAGTCGTCGAACGATCGGTCGCGATCGATGTTCTCTTCTTCGTCCAAGTAGAACGCGCGGTACGTCGGCAGCTCGATCACGCCGCTGGCCAGGTCCTTTGCATCGAAGCCGAGGTCGGCGGCCAAGCGATCCAGCTGCGAAAGGTCGAATTCGCCCAGGTCGACGAAGGCTCCGTCGCGCAGGCGGTGGTAACGCTTCTTGCGTCGGTAGCTGGCGAGCATGGCCGCCAGATCCTCAGCGGGCAAGTCGTCGGCCTGCACCGTCAGGTTGATCAGGTTGCCCGCAAGTGAGACGCCCATGGTCAGGCGCGGCTTCGTCTCGCGCATCAGCTTGTCGAAAGCCGGCGTCGTGAACACTTCGCCCAGCTCGCGGAATTCCGCCAGGCCCGTGAACACCAAGCGCGCGATGGCATCTTCGCTGTTCATCGCTATGGTGTGCGCGCTTTCGCCGAAATATTTCCCGAACAGCGTTTCGCCTTTGCCTTCTTTGCGGGTGTCGCGCAGCGGGGCGGGGGATGTTGCGGCAGGGGCGGTGTTGTCGGTTGCGCGCGAGGGCTTCTTGGCTTTCTCAGCGTCGGCGTCGTCGGCCTTCTTGGGCCCGCGCAGTCGAATCGCCTTCTCGCCGTAAACGGCCTCCATCGTGCCCGTGACGCGCTTGGCGTCCTTGTCGAAGTAAAAGCGCAGCTTGCAGGGCACGCGTCGGAACGCGTTGATTTCCGGCGGCGCTTCCACCTGCATGTTTTTCTCGATCGTGGGCAGAATGGCTGCGCAGAACAGCGGCATGTCGTCGCCCGATACGAATAGCGTGCGATCCTGCGAGTCGTACACGGTGCGCAGGAAGTCCGCGCAGGTCGCAAGGCCGTCGCTGCAGCGGTACAGCTCGTTTTCGCCCATCCATATGTACATGCGCCCGGCTTGCTCGGCCATGCGGATGCGATCGCCGCGTTCGATGGTCCAGCCGCCTTTGTCCGACTGCACCAGTTGCACGGAAATGCCCGGATCCTCGCGCACTACCCGCACGCGCTGAACCGACGGGGTGGCGTAATCTGCGCCTTCAATGGGGAATTCCAAGCCCTCTATCAGGTCCATTAGTTCAACCGCTTCGGCTTCCGAAAGCTGCAGCTTGCGTCCGACCGTCGGCGTGCGGCGCGAGTACCAGGCCGTGGAGTCGTCGGCAGTGTGTCGCATGGCGCAGGCGCGTTCCAGGAACTGCACGATTGCGCGGGACTTTTCGTCGAAGGCCGAAAGCGTATGCGTGAACGATAGCTTCTTACCGTATGCGAACGACTGGCCCGCGTGAACGCGCTCGACCAGGTCACCGATGCTTTTGACGACGTAAGGCGTGCTCTCGGCGCCCGCGATGCGGAAGCTTGCCGACCACAGCCCGTAGCCGTATGCCAATTCGGGCAGCAGGTGAATGCTGCCAGCTGGGGTTTCGTCCGCTTCGGCAACCTCGGCACGGCGCATAAGCTCGGAGATGCACGACGACGATGCCGCCTGCCTACGTGGCTGCCAGCCCATGAAGCTTTCGGGGCGTTCGTCGAAGTTCAGAGCCAGCGCGACGCAATGCTTGCACATGCCGCTGTACTCGCGAAAAGCGGGGCAGGTGCAGGCGTAGTCGACGATCTCGCCGGCCGATTCGTTGATGGCGACCGACGTGCGATAGCGGTCGTCCCAGCCGCTCGAAGAGGCGACGAAGGCGCTGACCAGGGTTTCGTCCGCGTCGTAGCGAATCTGCTTTGTGAGGATATTGCGATCCGAAGCGGCGATCGAGCGGCCGCGCGTGAGCGATCGCGGATTGCAGTTGCGAGCGATGTCCTGTTCGAGCGTCATGCGGCGCGCATCCTTTCCTGCGGAGTTTTGCAAACAGATATTGTACCCCGTAAAGGGAGCGGCCGGTACGCCACGTTGCCGTTTCTGAGCGAATTTTCGAGGAGCGAAATATTGCTGCTGAAGGGCCGGTGCGTACGGTGCGCGTTGGAAGCTAAGAGCGCCCCGCGATGCCACGGGGCGCTCTTCGAATTTTTAGGCTTTGAGTTCTGGATGCCGACAGGTTCCTTGCCTCGTTGCGGCAACTGACTGTCGGCATGGAAGGCCGCTATCGCTACCTCGTTGCGAATTGCTAGCAACTGGGAAGGGCCGTTGGCGCGAATTGCAAATGGCAGGGCAACGTCCTAGTGATGATTGCAAGCGTTGTCGAGCGACATGAGCGCTACGTCTCCAGCAATGAAACGTTTCACCGCATCGCTGACGATAGGCGTTTGCTGCTCAAGGTAAACCTTAACGCCCAGCTGGGAAAACCGCATGAACGGCGGGCGTCCCATGCCGGCGGTCATGATGGCATCGATGCCCAGACCGGCCGCGAATTCGATCACGCCGCCGCAGCCGACTTCGTCATGGTCGATGTTCTTGACGGCTTCAACATTCGTGACCTGGTCGTTTTCGATGGTCACGATGGTGAACCAGGGCGTATGCCCAAAGTGTCCGCTGCGGATGGAGGTAAGGCCCTCGCCGGTTTCGCTCGGAATCGCAAGTTTCATGGTTGTCCCCTTCGTTTCATATTGCGCCCGTCGGCGCGCTTTACGGGAACCGTAGCACAGAAGGCGGGCAAGGGGCGGAAATAATTGATACTCAACAGGTAGCATTCCGGTAGGTTTAACGGCGCTATGCGACGTGCTTCTGTTGAGCTGGGCTTCTGCTGCTGG
>CAVBPP010000222.1:0-3525 GCA_963597295.1 Paratractidigestivibacter sp.
AAGAACCAGAACAGCGGCACAGCTATGACTTCGACGACCAGCAGAAACAGCAGGTTCGACGTGGCCTTCGCCAGGAAGATGACCGATCGGTCGAGCGGCACCAGCAGGATGCCCTCCATGCAGCCCTGTTCCTTGTCGTGGTTGAACGAGCGGTTCAAGCCCAGAAGCGAGGTGAACACGATGAGCGACCACAGAAGGCCGCCGGAGATTTGCAGCACGTCGGTGGCCTGCGCCGATTGCCCAAGCGCCGCGCCGTACACGACCAGCACGAGCAGCGCGTAGATGCCCATCGACGTGAGCATTTCCTTGGTGCGGAATTCCTGCTGCAGGTCTTTCATCAGCAGGGTTTTGTACTGGGCAAAAGTGCTCGGCGTGCGCAGCGCCACGGTTTTGCGGGGTGCGACGGGCGCCGGTGCGGAAGGGGCCGCCTTCGCCGCCGAGACCGCCTGACCTGCGGGGTTGCCGGTCTTCGTTTCGTCAATGCGCACCATCTAAGCCACCCCCATCCCGACGGTCGATCGGTAGGTCTCGCGGAAGGTCTCGAAGTCGATGTCGTCCTTCGGCCCGAATTCCACCACGCGCCCGCGCGCCAACACCAGCGCGTGCGTGCACATGTCGAAGCCCTTCTGCAAATCGTGGCTCACCATCACGAACGTGCGCCCCTCGCGGTTGCGCGCGATCAGCTCGTCGAAGATCTCGACCGCATGCGGATCGAGTCCCGAATACGGCTCGTCCAAAAACACCACGTCAGGGTCATGAATGAGGGCGCGGGCGATGGAAAGGCGCTGCGTCATGCCGCGCGAGAACGTGCGCACCACGTCCAAACGGCGATGCTTCAGCTCGACAGCTTCCAGCAATTCCATCACGCGGGCCTGCGGGTCCTCGATGCCATAGAGCTTCGCATACAGCATCAGGTTCTGCTCGGCCGTCAAATCGGGGTACAGCATCGAATTATGCGAGATCAGGCCAATGTGCTCGCGAGCCTTGTCGGCGTCTTCCTTCAGGTCAAGGCCCATCAGGTATGCCTCGCCCGATGTCGGGCGCGACAGGGTCGACAGCATGCGCAAAAGCGTGGTCTTGCCCGCGCCGTTCGGCCCGAAAATGGAAAGGAAGGCGCCGGCGGGCAGCTCGATGGAAACCTTGTCCACCGCGCGGCGCGTGCCGAACGCCTTCGTCAGTTTCTTCGTTTTTATGGCGCACGATGCGTCCATGCGTTCCCCTTCCCCGACGCGGCGCGTTAGCGCTCGTCGTCAGCAGATTTGGGCGAGTTCTCGGAGGCGGCGGGCTCTGCGGACTCGGCGGGCTTGTCGGCCTCGGTGGCCGCGGCTTCGCCAGCCACCGCAGCTTCGCCAGAGGCCTCTTCAGCGCCGTCAGCCTCAGCTGCGTCGTCGCCCTCAGCAGCAGCCTCATCAGCCGCAGCAAGGCCCTTCTTGCCCGAACGCCTGCCCGCGCATGCGATAAGCATACCCACCATCAGCAGGCCAAAGCCCACCCACACGGGCGTGATCAGCGGATTCACGCGCACGTCCATGGAAAACGCGCCGTCATCGTTCACGCCGCGGTACACCACGAACAGGTCCTCGGTCGGCAGCGAGATGATGCTCGCCTCCAACTTCTGCTGCTGAGTCTTCGCCGCCAGGTTAACGGCCGGGCTCACCGACCCGATGTATTCGCCATCCTTATAAGCGTCGAAACTCACCGTGTACAGAATGTTGCTGCCGCCGTTAAGCTGCTCAACCGAATTAGAAGTGTACACCAGCGTGTAGTCCTTGATCTGGAACGCCTCGGAGGCGGAATCGGTGTCTTCGTCATAAGCGATGTAGCCCGACTGCTCGGTCACGTACATCGAAGATCCGATCAAGCCGACCAGGATAACGGCCATGGCCACGTGCGACAGGTAGCCGCCGAAGCGCGACGGCGTGTTGCGCGCCGAGCCCCACACGGCCGCCAGCACGTTGCACTTATGCGCACGCTTCCACGCGCCGACGGTGCGGCACAGCATGAACAGCATGTTGAAGAACAGCACGCTGGCCACCAAGAAGCCCACGAGCGCCAGGCCGTTGTAGTAGATGGCCGGGCCTTCGCTCGCCAGCCCATCGGCGGTGGTGCCGCCGGCGTCGATGATGGCATTGTAGCTGGGCACCAAGTACGTCGCCCAATAAAACGCCAGCACGGCGAACAGCACAATGGCGCAGATGGCGGGGATGCGAGCCTGCTTCAGGAACTTCTTCCCCATGGTCTTACCCCAGCCCAAAAGCGGGCAGCAAGCCATAATGGCCAGATACAGCACGCCGAGCGGGCGCGCGATGGCGTTGTACGTGCCCGACGAAACCGTCTGGCCGCCGAACGGCAAGAACGAGGGCAGCGCGCTCGAAATGGTCAGATACGCCAGCAGCGTGGCGAACACCACCATGATCACGTTGTTGAAGTAGTATGCGCCCTCCTTGGTGGCCATGCCCTGAATCTCGTCTGAGCCGTCAGCCGCGGGGCCGAAGCTTTTCCAACGGATGATCAGGCCAATAGCACCGGAAAGGATGGCCGCCGCAATCAGCGAGCCGAACAGCACGAGCGAAACCGTGTCGCCTTCGAACGCATGCACCGACTGCACGATGCCCGAACGCGAGATGAACGTGCCCACGATGACGAACGCGAAGGTGATGCAGGCGCACATAACGCCCCAGCGCTTGAACGCGCCGCGCTGGCGGTACACGGTGAAGCTATGGATGAGCGCCACGGCAACCAGCCACGAAAGCAGGCTGGCGTTCTCCACGGCGTCCCAGCCCCAGTAGCCGCCCCAGCCGAGCACCACGTAGGCCCACACGCTGCCAAGCCCGATGCCAATGCCCAGAAAAAGCCACGCGAACAGGGCGTAACGCTGCGCGCGGACGACCCACTCGCGGGACGGGTCGTTCACGATGAGCGCCGCGATGGCGTACGCGAACGGGATGGTCAGGCCCGCGTAGCCGATGAACAGCGTCGGCGGATGCACGGCCATGGCCCAGTGCTCCAGCAGCGAATTCATGCCCAGCATGCTGGCGGCGGAATTCAGCGATCCGTTGGAGTTGTAGTACTTCGAGGGCGTCACGGTGAAGGGCATGTTGTCCTCGGAGAACAGCAGCACGCCCACGAACGCGGCCAGCACCAGCTGCGACACCAGAAGCGCCATGGAATCAAGCTTGCGCGGCTCCTTCAAATCGCGGATGGCGATCACCGTGTTGAACACGCTGATCAGCCACGCCCAGAACAGCAGCGAACCCTCGCGGCCGGCCCACAGGCCCGAAAGCTTGTACAGCCAGCCCAGCGTGCCCTCGGCGCTCGAATGCTCCTGCAGCACGTACTCGATGGAATAATCGCCGGCGAAGAAGCAGTACACCAGCACGCCGCAGCACACGGTCAGCGCCACGCAGGTCAGAATGGCGGCAATGTGCCCGCCCCACGTAAGCGTCTCGGCCGTGGAAGTGGAGTGCTTGCGGCCCAGAATGCCGCCTGCGGCCAGGCAGATCACGGACACGACCACGCCCGCGA
>CAVBPP010000223.1:0-3509 GCA_963597295.1 Paratractidigestivibacter sp.
CGCCAACATCGATTTCAAGGTGTTCTTCCAGCTCAAGATTGCTCTTGGCCTTGCGTTTAAGAATTGGTGGCAAAACGTTCAATGGGGCCATCACTACAATGGCAGCTTCATGCCCCAGATCGTGTTCCTGGTGACGGTCGAAGGCGGCCTGACGATCGCTGCGGGCTTCCGCGGCATCATCGGCATCGGCATCAGAGGCTATGTTAAGGGGATCGACAAGAGTACCTTCGACCGCAGCTCGTCCGAGCATTTCTATCATGGGCAGGTGGAGGCCACCGCCAATTTGGAATTCGTCATTCAATCGTGCATTTATTCATATACCCTTCCGATTTTTGACCCGCCGGGGGAGATATTCAGCCTTGACACCTGGGATCCGCCCAAATCGCTCACCCTCGACGGTGCCTTCGTGGCGGGAAGCGGCTACGACATCGACCTTTCCAAAGCGAAGATGTTCACGCAGGATGCTATGACCAACGCTGCCGAATTCGAGGGCACCGTTGACGAGGTCGCCTCGGGCTCCGGTTCCGAGAGCGTGACCGCCGCTTCCGCTGCCGCCGCTGCAGCGACGACCGACGGGGAAGGCGCCGGCACCGGCACCGGCACTGACTCCGGCACCGGCACCGGCTCCGACGCGGATTCCGGCACCGGCTCCGGCTCCGACGCGGATTCCGGCTCCGACGAGGGCTCGACCGAAGGTTCGACCGAGGGCTTCACGTTCGGCTCGCCCGCAACCTACAAGCGCAGGAAGCTGCGCGTTACCCCCGAAGGGTCTGGTACGGGGCTTGTTTCCCCTGGCCCAGCGTCCGCAGAGGGCTTTGCGAGCCCCTACGCCGGCCTGGATGAGAGCTCCGGCAAGCTCATGTCCGGCTTCACTGGCACAAGCGATTTGGCCAAGACCGGCACGCAGTCCGACTTCGCCGGCGTGACCACCTACAATCCGCGTCTGGGCCTGGTTCCCTGTGGTCAGGAGATGCTCTACAAGGACGTCTACAGCAATGCGCGCCTGCGCACCGTGGCGTGCAGCACCCTGTACGGCGCCGACGCCGAGGCCAACACCATCACGGCGCGCGTGGTCACTTCCACCGTCACGGACGGCGATGCGACCTACGCTCGCAGCCGCATATGCATCCGCCGTTGGGATGCCACTAAGCATGCCTTCGACGAAGAGCAGGTCATCGACTTCAACGTCGACGGCGTCCTGCCCGTCAACCGCCACGATGTCGACTACGACTTCGAGGTGATGATGGACGCGGATCCCGATGCCGCGCCGCACCTGCATGTGATCGCCGCCATCACCAGCTTGGTTGTGGACGGCGACAAGGAAATTCCCTACGACGACGCCATTGCCAGCCAGTTCGTCACCTTGGTCGACTGGAACGTTTCGGCCGGCAAGTGCGTGGCGGCGAAGTCGCTGTATTCCGAATTGAAGGAAAACGGCATCGCCAGCTACCATCCGCGCACGCTGCTGCAGACGCGCATTCCCAAATACGGCATCGAGAACTTCAATGTCTGCTTCTACTGCTTCAAGAGCGACCCGAACAACGCTGCGAACAGCGGCGTGTATGCCTATGCGTTCAACCTGCTGACCCAGAGGTTCCTGTTCGAGGTGCCGCTGAACCTGTCCGCGGTGTCCGGCTTCACGGGGACCGAAAGCGACATCGTCAAGGGCACATTCGACGTGACGAATCATCGCGACAATAAGTTCGACCAGGCCAAGGGCGATGCGGGCTCGTTCGACAACCGCTTCCATAGCTTGATCGCATGGAGCGGAACGGTCAACGGAACCGCCGCGAGCTTCGTGGAATCGGTGCGTTTCAACGCTAACGGGGCCGTGGCCGACGGCCAGGTGCTGCTGCCCGAGGCGACGTCGTTCTCGCGCCGCAAGCACGAGTTCACCGACTACGAGCAGGTGCCGAGCAGTGATGAAGTGGATACCGCCTACGTTTACTTCGAGAGCAGCGCGTACATGGCCGAGAAGAAGAACCACGTGGTGCAATACGATGCGGGCACGGGCAAGCTTTCCGCCGTCGAGGTGGACGGCTACTCGACCGATTCGCACTGCGTCGTCACGGCTGACGGCAAGCGCATGTACACCATCCACATCAACGATGGCTGCTCGAACGCCGTCGACGATGACACGCTTGAGCTGATCAACAAGGGCGCCGAGGTGTTCAGCTCGTCGCACTACAACGCGAAAACGGGTGCGAACTTCGGTGGTTCCTCGTACACCAACACCGTCGCCGAACCGGTATACCAGCTGTTCGAATCGCGTTGGATCGAATCGCTCGGCGCGTTCCACGAGTTCTATCCCATCGCGCGCCTTGCGTTCCCGCCCAACTGCATGACGGTGCTCACCTGCGGTGATGGCCGTCGCGACTTCGTGATGACCGACGTCACCGACGTTGAAGCCGCCAAGTGCGACGTGTACCAGGTGACGGTGCCCGATGTGCTGGCCGTGCAGTGCGAGAGCGCCCAGCCCGAGACGCCGTACGCGGCGCCGGGCGATGCCGTGCCGTTCGTGTTGAACGTTTCGAACACGGGCAACGCGCTCATCACCGGCTTTACCGTCACCGTGACCGACGACGCCGACAAGGTCGTGTTCACGCAGACGTATTCCGACCTGCGCGATTACCTGCGCCCGTCGGCTGAGAACTACCACTCCGTACGCGAGGCCGACGGCACCATCGCCCAAAACGAAGACGGGTCGTGGAAGTCGGAGTTCGTTGAGGATATCCGCGACGAGTCGGGCATTCTGTGGCCGGGCTTCATCCGCTCGTATCTGTTTACCTTCACGCTGCCCGAGGGCTACGAGGGCGCGACCGAGTTCTACGTGCATCTGAGCGATCCCAGGTCGAACCCGTACGCGAACGAGGCTTCTGCAGATACCGTGTTCTCGCAGGTGAACAAGGCGAAGGCTTCGCTTGCGGCGGCCGCAACCGATGGCGGCAGCGCTTCGACGCTTCGCGCGGCTGCCAGCCACCTGTCGTGGCTCGACGCCGACGAGTTCTCCGAGTCGTTGTTCGGCGCCGAAGTGCAGCAGATCGTCGACCCGCGTCGCCATCCGCTCGCCTTCACCGTTCAGGAAACCACTGGCTTGGCCAGCGGATTCAGCGCGCTGCCGGCCGTATATGAGGTTGAGGGCGGCAAGAAGAGCGACGGCTCGGGCAACGGCAACGGCAACGGCAGCGGCAACGGTTCCGCCAAGACCGCGCCTTCCACGGGCGACGGCCTGGGGGTTGCCGGCGTAGCGGCTGCTGCGGTGGCCGTAGGCGCTGCTGGCGTGGCGGCGAAAGCCGTTAAAGATTCGCTCGCCGACGAAGGCGTTTCCGCTGAGTAGAGCCTTGCGGTCGAAACATTGAGCGCAAGCAATCGCCGCGCCCCTCAGGAAGGGCGCGGCGATTTTCATTTCCGACCGACTCTTCGATTGGCAGGCAGGCAGATCGCCGCGTCCTTCCCAGGCCGCGGCGATTTCGGCATTTCACAGGCGCAATTGAGCGCCTGTGAAATGC
>CAVBPP010000224.1:0-3450 GCA_963597295.1 Paratractidigestivibacter sp.
CGGGCTGGGAGACCGTCACGGTCACGGGGATGTCGCGCACGACGTTGTAGTTCGCCGTGTCGGAGGGCGTGTAGGTTGCCAGGAACGTATGCTCGCCCGGCTCGCCCACGGTAGTCGAGACATCGTCCTGCCACGTGAACCCGTACGGCAGCGCCACGTCGGCAAGCGTTTGGCCGTAGGTCGCCGTCAAATCGGCCGGCGCCTCGTAGGTCGGCGCGGCCTTCGCCACCGCCAAGGTTACCGCGATGTCGTAAACGACCTTGTAGTGGTCGGTGTCCTCCGGCGTATACACGGCCAGCACCTCACGGCTGCCGGCCGACCCGACGCTCGTCGCCGCCCCGTCCTGCCAGCTGAAGCCCTCGGGCAATGGCACATCGGCCAGGGTCTGGCCGTAGTTCGCGGACACGGCGTCGGGCGTCTTGTAGTACGGCGTTGCCTTGTCAATGTGGAACGCGTAGATGAGCGACCCCGTGTAGTTGCCCTTGCCCGAAATCACGACCATCGCCGTGCCCGGATCCACGTTGTTGGCGTACTCGACGTCATAGTCGGCGCCCTCGACCATGCCTTCCCCGGAAATCGGCGTCTGGATGGGGCTGCCCGTCCACGTCTTGTCGGAAGTATCGACGGAGAGCATCGACATCTTGAGGGTATAGGGGCGCACGCTCACGGAGATGGGAATGTCGCGGACGACGTTGTAGTGATCGGTATCCGGAGGCGTGAACATGGCGAGATAAGTATGACTACCGGGCACGAGCACCGTCTCCGGGTCGTCCTGCCAGGAATATCCGGAGGAAAGCTTCATGTCGCCAAGCTTTGTGCCAGGAGTCACGCCACCAAAACCCGTACTCGATTCAGAACCGTAATCGCTCCAATAGTCGCCTTTCAGCACGTTGAAGTGGTACTCGCGACTTTCATTGTTTCCGCTGATAAGCTCAGTTACTGTAATGGTATTGTCACCGATTTCAAAGCCGGAGTACTCATACTTATAATCCGTGCCTTCAACGTACGTATCAGACGTCACTCGGCCAGTAAGGTCAATCTGCTTCGAATAAGTAACGTCACTCGTATCGACACTGATCTTCGAGAAGTCGAACGCCGCCTTCACGCGCTTATAGGTATCTGCCTTGCAGTTGGGGATGTTGTCCGACCCATAAGTCGTACCGTCGCTCGCAACCCAGCTCTCCCAACGATCGCACTTAGGAGCATTGCACAAACGCTCACCATCAGCCCCATTAAACCCGCTAAACGAGAAGCCTTCACCAAGAGTTAGCGAAGCAAGCGACGAGCAGCCGTCGAACATTAAGTACATGCTGGTGACGGCCGAGGTGTCGAAGCTGGAAAGGTCGAGCGATGCAAGCGACGAGCAGCCGTTGAACATGCACTGCATGCTAGTGACGTTCGAAATGTCAAAAGAGGACAGATCGAGGGAGGTGAGCGACGAGCAGCCGTCGAACATGAAGTTCATGTCGCCCACTTTAGAAGTGTCGAGCCCGGATAGATTAACGGAGCTCAATAAGCAACAACCACTGAACATACTGAGAGCATAGACGGTCGAAACGCCCTCCTCGAAGGTGGCTGTTTTGATTCGGGCTTTGTACTCTGACCAGGGAGCCGACCATTCCATTGTCCCCTCGCTGGCGCCGTTTGCTGGGCGTACGACCAGGTTGCCGTCGGCATCGATGGACCATTCGCAGGTGCCGCTGGTTGTCCAGTCGACTAGATAGCCGTCTGACGATGCGAGCGAGATATCTTCTGATGCGGATTCAGGCTCAGCGGCGGTGGCCTCTTCCCCGGCATAAGCAGGCAACGGCATTAGGCCCACCACCAGGACAAACGATAGGAGTAGCCTTAGAACGCTACCCCCCCCCCAGAGATTTTACGTTCTTCATAACTTTGCCTTTCCCTTTGATTATCGCTGATGCGATTTTACAGCGCTTGCTTTAGGTTTTGATGATATTCGTCATGGGCGAATTGAAGTTCGTATTGAACGCAGGAACGCTTGCCTAAAAGGTGGATTCTGGGCCGGAAACGGCGCTTCGCGTCTCAAGCCGGTGTCGCGCTTTGCGCTCCCCTACTATGGGTTGAGCCTTCGCTCAACCCCACGAATCTTGCTGCATAGGCCGCGAACCAAGGCAAGGCTACCCGACAACAAGATTTCGTAGGTTCGAGCGAAAGCTCGAACAGCAATAGGCAGGTTGCGCCAGCAACCGTCACAGGTTTTGATTGCAAGCCAGCCAACCCGATAGCGCAGCTGTAGGACTCGCCTAAAAAATGCGGAGGTTTTACTTTTGCCGTCCGGGAGCGTTGCGGAGGGAAGATCGGGCGAGTAAAATAAAAACAAGCGGTGCCCCGGCATACCGGGCGGCATCGTGGGTTTGATTAAGCTGGGTTGCTGTAGTGGGGAACCCAGCTTACTTTCTTCCTAGATGCTGTTCACTTTTCCTTGTCAGTCAACCTGACAATCTCGATAACAACCGTGAAAATGGCGCAGAGCGCGATCACCGTTTGTATGTCCATGGACGTACCTCCAATCGCTTGAAAGCCGCCCGGTAAGCGAAACACCGCATCCTTCATTATACGAACTTTTGTTCCATTTTGGAATGACTTGGCGCGGATTTGCCGACTAAATTGGTGTCGCGCTTCGCGCTCCCCAATACGGTGCGAGCTAACGCTTCGCACCCACGTAGTCTTGCTGCATGGGTTGCCCAGCAACAGAATTCCGTAGGTTCGAGCGAAAGCTCGAACAGCAATAGGCAGGTTGTGCCAGCAACCGTCAGACTTTTGGCCGCGACTCAACGAAGCGCCCGTACCTGCAAGAAAAGCCCGCTTCAGCGCGGCCTCCACGATCGAAAGCCGCTACCGCTAGCGAATATTCCCGCACGCGATAAGGGCCATCGCCTTCGAGGCGTTTTTCTCTACGCTGTAGGCTTCTGCCAAATCGCTCTTGCTGTACGCGAATCGCGTACCTTCGGTTTGCCTCTTCAGATAAGCCGTGAAGAACTGCTCCCAGCTGGCGTATTCGGAACTTTCGATATGGCTGCCGGGGTCTTCGAGCATCCTATCGACCTCGTCACTGCCGAGCATGCCCGAACGCATCAACAGCCACTCAAACGACTCGGGTAGGCAAACGGTCATGGATTCGCTATGAGCCGCCTGCAGCTTGATTACGCGATCCGCATACGCCCCGAACGCAGCGCCGTCGGCGACCACGAAGATCTTCCGCTTCAAATTAGCATCCAACCAGTTGAGCACATTCGCGTTTGACCTGGCGCTTTCGCAAGCGATATCGGTCCCGGCAAACCGTCGACCGTAGAACTGGAACCCGGATTTCGAATCTTCGGTAAGCAGAACATCGTAATGCGGGGCCGGCGCGACGTTGGATGCGGAATACCGATGGGTAGTGTGCCGAATGTTGGTGTGCAGGCTGCCAACACCTTTAGAATCTTGCCT
>CAVBPP010000225.1:0-3407 GCA_963597295.1 Paratractidigestivibacter sp.
GCATCGACGGCCTGGTGCACATCTCCGAGCTGTCCTGGAACCACGTCAACCATCCGTCCGAGGTCGTCAAGGTCGGCGACGAGGTTGAGGTTGAGGTTCTGGACGTCGACCTGCAGCGCGAGCGCATCTCGCTCGGCCTGAAGCAGACCACCGAGGATCCGTGGATCAAGCTCGTCGAGTCCTACCCGGTCGGCTCCATCGTCGACGGCAAGGTCACCAAGACCGTTCCGTTCGGCGCGTTCGTCGAGCTGGGCCAGTCCATCGAGGGTCTGGTGCACATCTCCGAGATGGCCATGCGCCACATCGACACCCCGGCGCAGGTCGTCAAGGCCGGCGACGCCGTCAAGGTGAAGGTCATGGAGATCAACCCCGATCGTCGTCGCATCAGCCTGTCCATGAAGGCTGCTGCTGCCGAGCTGGGCATCGAGATCGCCGTGGACGAGTCCATCCAGGCTGAGGAGAAGCCCGCCAAGAAGCGCGAGAAGAAGGCCGACAAGCCCGCCGAGAAGGCCGAGGCTTCCGAGGAGAAGGCCGAATAGGTTTTCGCCTGAGCTATAACCTAGCGTGAATGAGCGCCCTCGGGAAACCGGGGGCGCTTTTGCGTTTGCGGGGGATGCGCCGCTTCTCAGCTCTGCCGTTGTCGAGTGAAAGTCTGACGATTGCTTAGGCTTATAGGACGAAAAGTGTGTCTAATTTTGGGCATTGACGCAGGTCAATGCCCGTTTTTTGTGCGAAAAGTCAAGCGAATCGACTTTTCCGCTCGGACAGAAAGTGTGCCTGAATTCTGACGATTGCCTGCGCAATCTGCCTATGAATGTTCGAGCTTTCGCTCGAACCCACGAAATTGAGAGGGAGTAGCGAAAGCGTGCGGCTCTCGCGAAAATCGACGGCCCTGTACGTAAAACCGCGGCTTCCGATAAAATGCGCTGCAGCCGATTGAGAAGCTACCGTATGTCTCAAAACCTGCAATCAGCGCACCCAAAGTTCGTGGGCGCGAGCGAGAGCTCGCACCTCTCAAAAGAGCGCTAAGCGCGACACGCGACACAATATTGACTACAGGCCTATTTCTGTTAAGCCGGATCGTCTTGCGTAATCGAAGGGATGGGGCGGTTGAATCCGTCTCCGTGGATGAGAGGAGGCGTCTCTCATCGTGCCAACTTTGCAGGCGATTTAGTTGCTTGCGTTCTGGACGGCGGTTTCCGTTTGGGCGGCATTGGCGCTGGCATCTGTGCCGGTATTGGCGTTGTCGGTGGTTTTATGCTCCGGCAGCAGCGACTTCACTGAATCGTAGATCAGATCGATATAGATTTGCGCGCCTTCTTGGGTTAGGTGCGTGCCGTCGCCGTCGAACCAGTCGCCATTGGCTGCGCTGTAGCTGTACCAGTCGATAACGCGTACGTTTTTGTAGCGCTCGGCGGCGCTTTGCAGCGCTGCGTTGGTGTCGGACATCCAGTTGGTCGTGCTGCGGGTGTTCACGAAGAAGATATGCTTGTCCGAACCGATGCCGCTTATAAGCTCGTCAAGGGCATCGTCTGTCACAAGACCATTGGTGCCCAGCGCAAAGACGACGACGTCGCCGACGATCCCCTGCTCTTCGTAGCTTTTGTACAGACCAAGTCCGCTATCGAGCTGCCTGTTCACGGCGGCGTCGATAAGGCCATAGGGGAATTTCTCGGTGAACAGGTCGATGCCGCGTACGCTGACCGAGTCGCCAATCATCAGTATGTCGAGCTTCGCCTTTTCCTGTTGCTGCTGTTGCTGTTGTTGCTGCTGCTCTTGCACTTCGGAGGTTGCCACATGGGCGCTTTCGTCCTTTAGCAGATCGCCTCCCTCAAGGGCCGAGGTGTTGGGCACGAAGATGAGCCCGCCTACGGCCACGAGCGTGAGCAGGCAGCCGGCCGCAACGGGAGCGATACGTTCGCGTACCCAATCGTCGAATACGATTTCGCCGGATCGCAAGCCTTTGACGAACCTGCCAAGCGCCCCCTTGCGCAGCGGGTTTTCGATGAAATTGAACGAGAATGCGGAAATGGCGAGGATGATGGCGAGCTCGATTATGTACATCCACCAGGGGACGGCGTCGATGCTGTTGCGCGGGTTCATCAGTAGCAGGATCGGGTAGTGCCACAGATAGATGCTGTAGGACAGCAGGCCCAATTTCACGAGCGGCTTAAGCGCGAACACGCGTGCGAGCAGGGAAGATGGGTGCACGATAACCGCGATGACCACCGCGGTGATAATGGATGCGAGGAAGATGCCGCCGCGATACATGAACGGCGATGTGTCTTCGACGGTGGCCATCATGGCTAAAAGCCCGATAAGGGCCGCGGCCCCTACGGCATCGAGAATCAAACGCACTGTGCGGTCGATTTGAACCTTGCCTTCGTCGCCGAATTGGTTGCTGGGCCATACGAATGCGAGCCATGCGCCGATGAGCAGGCTGAAGGCGCGGGTGTCGGTGCCGTAGTAAACGCGGGAGGGGTCAGCTGACGGGTCGAACAGCACGGCCATTTCTATAGCGGAGGCAATGGCCAGCACCAGCGTCGCGTTGCGCATATGCGTGCGCTTCACGCCGAACTTGTGCGCGAGAATGAGCACGATGGGCCAGATTACGTAGAACTGCTCCTCGATGGCGAGCGACCAGAAGTGCGTTACGGGGCTCGGGGCGCCCAGTGCATCGAAGTACGAGACGTCGCGCAGGATATACCACCAGTTGGTGACCCAGCACAGCGCCGCCCACATGTCTTCACGCAGCTTTGTGAGCAGGCTGTGGTCGAAGATGGTGGTCAGAGCTGCTACGCCGATGACGACGAAGGCGATGGCGGGAAACAAGCGCCGCACGCGTCGTAGCCAGAATTGCGGCAGGTCGATGGTGTTGGTGGAATCCCATTCGATGAGCAGCAGGCCGGTGATCAGATAACCGGAAAGCACGAAGAACACCGTGACGCCCAGAAGGCCGCCAGGCGC
Source organism: Paratractidigestivibacter sp. (assembly GCA_963597295.1). Lineage (GTDB taxonomy): Bacteria > Actinomycetota > Coriobacteriia > Coriobacteriales > Eggerthellaceae > Senegalimassilia. Next base: position 2,968 of record CAVBPP010000225.1, read on the forward strand.
CCAATTAAGACCCATGTGGTAAGCGATGACGCCGAGCACTGCGATGGCGCGCAGGCCATCGAGCGCCGGGATGTAGCGTCCCTTTTTGCGTTTGGGCTTTTCGCTTTGGGGATTATCTTTCACGGGCGCGCCGGTGCGAGACGAAGTGCGCGTGTGGGAGGATGCTGTGCCATTGCGCGAGCTGACGCCAACGTGGGTGCGTGAGGCGGCGGTGCGGGCGTGCGGAGACGATGCTTGGCGGGTACGCGAAGACGACGCGCCGTTAGCATAGTGGCTGCGCGAGCTGGTGTTGCTTGTGCTGTTGTAATGTGTTCGCCCAGACGGCCTTCCCGCCAGGGAGTCGTGGTCTCTTCCCATTCCGCATTTCCCTTAGATGCCAGTTATTCATATATATATATCACTACTTGCTAATCGAATGGTTGATAAATAGCGAAAGTGCA
>CAVBPP010000226.1:0-3379 GCA_963597295.1 Paratractidigestivibacter sp.
ACAAAGGGACACTCCTAATGTCTTGTCGGCGCATACAGAAGCCCATATTTTTTGCCTTTCGGCTCTGCGCCATCTTCTGGCTGGAGCCGAAAGGCGTCTTTGTAGGTAAGGGGTGTCGCGTTTCGAGCCCCGCTTCCCGCCTGTTGTGAAAAGACTGTCGCGCTTCGCGCTTTGGATTACTGTGCGAGCCAACGCTTCGCACCCACGAAAAGGGGCTGTAATCGGTATTTGCTTGCCCTAATTTTATGGGTTGAACGAAGCTCAACCTGCATTGGAGAGCGCGAAGCGCGACACCATTTTGAACCGCAAGCGCGCAGCGCCGGCATTTGCCGAAGTTTTACCTGCGTGACCTTTGTCTTTGACTAAAATAAAGCTACTTGGCAATGCGCCTGAGGCTCGACTCTGGCGTTGCGCGGGTGTGGAAGGCGGGATTGACCGGGGGCGCTGGGAGCGATTCGCTCGGCATATGCCCTGGATTTCAACGAGGAAGGAAACGCTATGGCAGCAACGAGGGTGTTCCACAACGGCAAGGTTTACACGGTGAACAAGCAGCAGCCGTGGGCCGAGGCTGTGGCCATCGAAGGCAACAAGATCATCTACGTCGGATCGAATGAAGAGGCGTTGAAGCTTGCCGACGACAGCACCAAGGTGCAGGACCTTGAGGGTAGGATGATGCTCCCTGGGCTTATCGATGGGCACATCCATCCACTTCTGGCCGCGGCGTTCGGATCGGGCGCGCAGCTTGCCGAGTGCAAGTCGAAGGCCGAGGTTTTGGATACGGTGCGCGAATTTGTCGAGGCGAACCCGGATAGCGATACGTATTTCGGTCAGGGCTTCGGCGACACGCTCTTCGAGGAATCGCCGGCTTTGGCCTCTGACCTGGATGCCATCTGCGCTGACAAGCCGATTCTGCTGGTTTCGTCGTCGTGCCACGGCGCATGGTGCAACCACAAGGCCTTCGAGCTTGCGGGCATCGACAAGAACACGCCCGACATCACGCCCGGCAGCAACTATTTCGAGCGCGATGAAGAGGGTAACCCGACCGGCCGCTGCATCGAGGGCTGCTACACCCAGGTGGCGAAGGGCGCCAACTACTTCCCGCCCGAAAGGTTGATGAGCAACATGGCCGATTTGGCGAACGCCTTCGCGGCCATGGGCTTCACGACTTTCGCTGACTGTGGCACTTACACTTTCGTCATGGACACGGTGACGATGGAGTTGCCGACTTCATCAACAGCGACGCATACGTGCAGCGCTTGTTCGGCGGCTTCTACTTTGCCACGAGCGTGAATGACGCCGAGGAGTGCCTGGCCGGCGCGGAGAAGATTTCCGAGTACCTTGAGCCGACCGACAAGTTTGCGCTGAAGTACTTCAAGTTTCTGGGCGACGGCGTTTTGGAGGCTCGCTCGGCTGCTATGGTCACGCCGTACGACAACGGGGTGAAGGCTCTGCCGAATTTTACTTCCGATCAAGCGAAACAAATTGGCTTGCTTGTGGCGAACGCCGGGTACGACCTGCATGTGCACGCTATCGGCGATGCCACGACCTCGGTTGCCCTCGACATGGCGCAGGCCGTGCGCGAGGCCGGCTTCGATGACACGCGCATCACGCTGGCCCACAGCCAGTGCTGGCAGCCCGGGGAGGTCGAGCGCGCGGGCAAGCTCGGCGTGTTCATCAATTCCACGGGCGCTTGGCACGACGTGTCGAACGAGACGTACGTGGAAACCCTCGGCGCGCATATCCAGGGCTTCCAGTACCCGATTCGCTCGCTGATCGATGTGGGCTGCAAGTACGGGCAGGGTTCCGACTTCCCGGTAGCCGACGGCAAGCCCGACCCGTTCATTTCGCTTGAGGTGGGCCTGCGCCGTCGCAAGGTTGGCGACATGGGCCCCGAGCCGGCTGATTTTTGCGAGGCACCCACGCTTGAGGAGAGCATCGAGTCGTTCACCATCAACAATGCTTACGAGGTGCGCATGGAGGACAAGATCGGGTCGATCGAGGTGGGCAAGCTGGCCGATCTCGTGATCATCGACAAGAACCTCTTCGAGATTCCAGTTGAGGAAATTCATACCTGCAAAGTAATCGAAACCATTCGAGACGGCCTCACCACCTACCAGGCATAACAGACAAAGGGACACTCCAAGGGACAGACAAAGCATAACAGACAAAGGGACACTCCTAATGTCTTGTCGGTGCTGACAAAACACACATAAACGGACTGAGGGAAAGCCGGGGTCGTAGGTAGAGCGGCCCCGGCTTTTCGTTGCGTTGCTGCGGGTATGGGGTTGCTTGGCTGGCCGTCTGGTTGGTGGGTCGCCTGCTTGGCTGGCTGGTCGCCTGGTCGCCTGCTTGGCTGGCTGGTCGCCTGGCCGCCGAGGCTGAGCGCTCGCCGGGGAGTTTCCGGCAGAGGCTTCTATTCGGGTACAATCGGCTCCATGGAAACGTTGCCGTCCTGCTCATCGGCGGCCGCTCAGGAGGTCCTATGAAAAGAAACATCGGTCAGCGCATTGCGGGGTCTACGCGATTTATCGTGTCGATTCCCGTGTTGGGCCTGTTCATAGCGTCTGTTGTCATGGCTGTTGCCACGCTTGCGCGCACCTTTATCGTCACATATCAGGCGGTTACCCTTCAAATTCAGATTCAGGATATGCTGGTCGAGTACATCGAGTTCGCCGACTACTTTTTGCTGGCCATCGTGCTTTACATCATGTCGGTAGGCTTGTATTCGCTGTTCATAGATAATCGAATCAAGATGCCCGCATGGCTTGAGATTAAAACCCTCGACGATTTGAAGGAGAAGCTCGTCAGCGTCATCGTCGTGGTCATGGGCGTGTTCTTCTTGGGACGCCTGCTCCACGGAGCCGACCCGAAAGACCTGTTGTTCATGGGCGTGGGCATCGGCGCGGTGATTCTGTCGCTTGCGTACTTTGTCCGTCAGGTCATGGAACACCACGAAGAAGACGCCGACGACAAGGCGAAATAAGGCGAAATAAGGAGAAGGGACGCCTACTCGCTCTCGGCGGACTTCGCTTGGCGACGCTTCCATACCAGCTTCATGGCGGCGGGCACGACGATCATCATGTACGCGATGATGAAACCGAAGCCGATGAAGTAGCCGAGGTTGGCGCCGATCAGGGGTTTCAGCACCTTCAGCGTGAAGAAGATCCAAATGGCAAGCGGGATGATGGAAATGGCGCCCGTGATCAGGCGCGTGCGCTTGTCGAGCGCCTCGTCGAAAGCGAAGCCGCGGCGTTCGAAGTAGCGGCAGACGCAGTATGCGGCAACCATGCCGATGCCCTGGAACGAATCGCCGACCATCTTTGCCGGGTCGACGATCAGGCTGCCGTCGGCGGCATAGTCGAGTGGGTAGGGCTTCATC
>CAVBPP010000227.1:0-3322 GCA_963597295.1 Paratractidigestivibacter sp.
GTGCTGACCGACCTGCCCGAGAAACTGGAAAGCGTCGTGTACGCGCCGATGCAGGGCCAGCAGCAGAAGCTCTACGCCGCGCACGAGCAGCATCTGCGCGAACAGCTGACGCGCCAACGCCAGGAGCGCAAGCAACGCGAAGCCAAGCGCGCCCGCGGCGAAGAGGTCTCCACCGTCGAGGTTCTCGCCGAGCTCACGCGCCTGCGCCAGCTGTGCTGCGACCCGCGCTTGGTGTTCGAGAACTACCGCGGGCACGGCGCGAAGCTCGACGCAATCATGGAACTGGTGGCTTCAGCCATGGATGCCGGCGAGAAAACGCTGGTGTTTTCCCAGTTCACAAGCTTCTTGGACCTGATTGCACAGCGCCTTGAGGAAAACGACATCCAGTTTTACACCATCACGGGCTCCACGCCGAAGAAGGAACGCCTCGACCTGGTGAACGCCTTCAACGCCGACGATGTGCCGGTGTTCCTGGTGTCGCTGAAGGCCGGCGGCACGGGCCTGAACCTGACGGGCGCGAGCGTGGTCATCCACGCCGATCCCTGGTGGAACGCCGCCGCGCAGCAGCAGGCCACCGACCGCGCGCACCGCATCGGGCAAACGCGCGTGGTCAGCGTGCAGAAGGTCATCGCGAAGGGCACCATCGAGGAGCGCATCGTGCGCCTGCAGGAGGAAAAGAGCAAGCTTGCCGATCAGGTCATCGGCACCGCCGGCATGTCGCTCGCATCGCTTTCCACGGACGACCTGATTGAGCTGCTAGAGGGCTGAGCATGCGCAGTCGGCCGCTTCAGCCGCTTTTTCCAGAACGCCGACCGCGGCGGGCAGGGCATCTTCGGAAACGCCGCCATAGCTGATGACGAACTGGGGTATGGTTTGCTGCGAATCGCCTGACACGAAAGCCATAGCCGAAGCGAACGACGAGCCATTCGAACCCGCATTCCGTTCGCCATCGTTTGCGTAAAACGACGAAACCGAGCGCAGGGAAACGCCGCGTTTGCCAGCGCTGAGAACGAACGCCTGCTCCCAATCGGCAACCGAAGCATCGCCTGAAGGCTTAATGCCAAGCAGAAAATGAATGCCGGCATCCTGCGCGGAAACGACCATGCGATCGCGCAAGGCGCTCTGCTGCAGCTGCGCGATCAGCGCATCCCGCCTGTCGCGATACCGCGTGCGCATGCGGTTCACATGGCGCTCGAAATCGCCGCCTTCGATGAATCGCGCCAACGCCAATTGATCGATAGCGCTTACCGTGCAAGAGTAAAACCCCAGCTTATCGCGGAATCGCTGCGCCAACTCGGGCGGCAAAACCATATACCCGATGCGAAACGCCGGCCCCAAGCTTTTCGTGAAGGTGTTCACGTAAATCACCTTCCCCAGCGCATCGATGCTCTGAAGTGAGGGGATCGGACGGCCCGTCAGGCGGAACTCGCAGTCGTAATCGTCTTCGATAATGAAACGGCTGTCTTGCTCCGCCGCCCAAGCCAACAGCTCGTAGCGACGGCCCACCGAGGTCACGATGCCCGTCGGATACTGATGCGACGGCATCAGATGCAGCACATTGACGTTCGCCTCATACGCAGCCGCGAGGCAAATCCCCTGCTCTTCAAGGGGAAGGGCCGTAAGCGAAACGTCATTCGCAAGATAAATCTGCCGCAAGCGAGCATAGCCCGGATCTTCCACACCGAAACGCAAATCGCGCCCGAGCAACTGCACGATCAGGTTGTACAGCACTTGTGACCCAGCGCCGATTACGACGCATTCCGGGTCAACATCCATCCCGCGAAAGCTTTGCAAGTGGCCGGCAATCGCCTTACGCAATCGAAAGGTTCCCGCAGCGGGAACCTGCCCGACAAGGACCTCCTCGGATTCGCAAATGAGGGTCTCGCGGACCGACTTCGCCCAAGACCCATAGGGAAACGCATCGGGCAAATCAGAGGCACCGGTGAAGTCGGCGAATATACCGCTCGAAGGACGCGAATCGATGGCCCCGGCCGCTTCAGACGCATCGCAGGACGAATTGAAGGCCGAAGCTTCGCCTGATCGAATCGCGTTCGGCCGCGCAGCATCGCGAGCCGTCGACCCCTTTGCTTCGTCGGTCGTTCTAGCGGGCCCGAGCACCTTCCCCGACGCATGTCGCGAAGACCCCGCAGACGGACAAGCGACTTCGCATGCGTAAAACCCACGTCGAGGTTCGCTGCGCAAATACCCTTCGGCGACTAGCTGGGCATATGCGCCTTCGACGGTAATCAGGCTGACCCCGAGGTGTTTGGCGAACGAACGCTTGCTCGGCATTTTCTCGCCGGCTGCGATGCGGCCCTGCTCGATGTCATCCCTGATGCATCGATACAGATGCTCATACAAGCTCAATTGACCGCGTTCCGCGAAAGAATAGGTAAGCATGACTGCCCTTCTTAGCTGACCTTATCGAATCTGAACATATTCTGACTATATCATTTTTCGTAGAACTGAATATACCAGCATAGCCAATCGACTCGTAAAGTCATCGTATTCGCAAGCAGCCAACTTGGCATTACAAACGAAAGGACGACCAATGGCCCAAGAAACCACTCCCGAAGAACAAGCAAAGCTCAACCGACAGCTGGCTCAGATGCTCAAAGGCGGCGTCATCATGGACGTCACCACGCCCGAACAGGCACGCATCGCCGAAGCCGCCGGCGCCTGCGCAGTCATGGCGCTCGAGCGTATCCCCGCGGACATCCGCGCAGCCGGCGGCGTATCACGCATGAGCGACCCGAAGATGATCAAGGGTATTCAGGAGGCCGTTTCCATCCCCGTCATGGCCAAATGCCGCATCGGCCATTTCGTCGAAGCGCAACTGCTGCAAGCCATCGAGATCGACTACATCGACGAGTCCGAGGTGCTCTCCCCCGCCGACGACACCTACCACATCGACAAGACGCAATTCTCGGTGCCGTTCGTCTGCGGGGCGCGCGACTTAGGCGAGGCACTGCGCCGCATAGCCGAGGGCGCCACGATGATCCGCACGAAGGGCGAGCCAGGCACCGGCGACGTCGTGCAAGCCATGCGCCACATGCGCAAGATGAACGCCCAGATTCGCCATGTGCAGTCGCTTCGCGAAGATGAGCTGTTCGAGGAGGCAAAGCAACTTTCAGTGCCCGTTGAGCTGCTGCGTTACGTGCATGAGAACGGCAAGCTGCCGGTTGTCAATTTCGCTGCGGGCGGCGTTGCGACCCCGGCAGATGCGGCGCTGATGATGCAGCTGGGCGCCGAGGGCGTGTTCGTGGGCTCGGGCATCTTCAAGAGCGGCAACCCCGCCAAGCGCGCCGCGGCCATTGTGCAG
>CAVBPP010000228.1:0-3271 GCA_963597295.1 Paratractidigestivibacter sp.
CATTTAAGAATATCGGGTTCAATTCGCACTTGAAGCGTGTGTTGGCCCTGGTCGGCGAGGAAGTTGTTCGCGATCAGGCGGAATTGAGCTTTGAGCCCATCGTGCGTTGCGCGGACTTCGGCCAGGACGGCGGCATGTTCGGCGGCGTTGCGGCGCCCTTGGCCGAAGATGATGAAGCCGCGGCCTTGGTTGACGGCGCCATTTCTGCTGGCGAGCTTATTGGCGTGGCGCTGCTGGAACCCGAGCAGGTGTCGCTGTTCGGCACCAGCCTGTATGCGGCGTTTGCCTGCGAGAAGGGGACGGCGCTTTTCGACGGCGAGGGCGCTCTGGATATGCTTGGGCGTGTGGTTCGCGAGGGCAATGTGGCCGTGCTGGATTCGAAGGCGATGCTGCATCGGCTGGCGCCTGCCAACGGGTCGTTTGCGGCTGGTGGGGCCGATGAGGACGCCGCGCCGCGCATCGACTTCGCGGAAGTGGATATGGCCCGCGTGTTCGACCTGGGACTTGCCGGCTACGTGTTGAATTCTTCCGTTTCCGAATACAGCTACGATGCGTTGATGGAAAAGCATTTGGGCGGCGTTTTGCCCGAAACCAAATCTGATGACCAGGCCGTTTGCGTGCGGGCGGCCGCGGCTCGCGCACTGGTTGCGCCCATGCGCGCCGCGTTGGAGCGCGACGGCAGCCTGTCCGTTTACAACGATATCGACGCCCCGCTCGTCCCCGTGCTCGCGGCTATGGAATGCACCGGCGCTCCGCTCGACGTGGCGCGACTTGCGCAAATCGGGGAAACCACGCAGGCCTCTATCGACGAGCTGCGTTCCCGCATTATTGATTTGGCCGGCGAGGAATTCAACGTGGATTCGCCCAAGCAGCTTGGTCATATTTTGTTCGAGGTGCTGGGCCTGCCGCCTAAGAAGAAGACCTCGCGCGGCTACTCGACCGACGCGAAGGTGCTGAAGGAGCTGGCCGAGGAACACGAGCTGCCCGGCCTGGTGCTTCGCTACCGTGAGCTGGCGAAGATCAAGTCAACTTATATTGACGCCCTTCCGCGTCTGGTCGACGGCGCCGGGCGCGTTCACACCACGTTCAACCAGACGGTCACGGCGACTGGGCGCTTGTCGTCGTCGGACCCGAATCTGCAGAACATCCCCGTGCGCACGGATTTCGGCCGTCATATTCGCGAATGCTTCGTGCCTACCGACGGCTCGGCGGCTGAACAGGCAATTTCCGAAGATTGGCGATTCGTTTCCGCTGACTATTCGCAGATTGAGCTTCGCTTGCTTGCCCACTTGTCGGGCGACGAGGGTTTGATCGAGGCGTTCAATTCCGGAGCCGACTTCCACGCGGCCACCGCTAGCCGCGTGTTCGGCACGCCCGTGGAAGATGTGACGCCGCAGCTGCGCAGCCGCGCGAAGGCGGTGAACTTCGGCATCGTGTATGGGCAGCAGGCGTTCGGCCTGTCGCAGAGCCTGCATATCCCATTTGGCGAGGCCAAGGGCATGATCGATCGCTATTTTGAGGTGCATCCGGGCGTGCGCGCCTATCTTGATCAGACCATCGCCGACGCCAAAGCCGTAGGCTATGCGGAAACGATGTTCGGCCGCAAGCGCCACATTCCGGAATTGGCTGCCCGCAACGCCAACCAGCGCGGGTTCGGCGAGCGCACGGCCATGAACCACCCGATGCAGGGCAGCGCCGCCGACATCATCAAGCTGGCGATGATCGAGGTCGCCCGTCGCTTGCATGAGGAGGGCTTCCGCGCGAAGCTGCTGATTCAGGTGCATGACGAGCTGGACTTCGGCTGTCCGGCTGACGAGGTGGAACGCCTTTCAGCCATGGTGCGCGAGGCCATGGAGGGCGTCGCGAAGCTGAAGGTGCCGCTGGTGGCCGACGTGTCGGTGGGCGATACCTGGGCCGAGGCGCACTAGTGGGCGAGGCCGAGCGAACGGTGGAGCTGGCGAGTTGAGAGCGTTCGGTTTAGCCTCTCAGCTGCGGCCAAACTTCGTGAAGCATTGGTGAAGGAGACGAAAAACCTTCTTTAGACGCTCGCCTGGCAAGGGCATTTCTGATAATCTACGAATGTTGCGCCCAAAAGGACGCATCGGAAATTAGTGCGATGATACGCGGAGGCTGTGCATTCGAACCCGCACGGGACTTGCGACGGCCACGCAGCCAAGTTATCGCCTGCGTTAATTTCGAAGGAGAAAACATGTACGCAATCGTGAAAACGGGCGGCAAGCAGTACAAGGTTGCCGTCGGAGACAAGCTGAACATCGAGAAGCTTGACGCCGAGGTTGGCGCTAAGGTTGAGCTTCCCGTGATCTGCTTCGTCGATGGTGGCAAGATCGAGGCCGACCCGGCCAAGGCTTCCGCCAAGAAGTGCACCGCCGAGGTCGTTGAGCAGTTCAAGGGCCCCAAGCAGCTGGTGTTCAAGTTCAAGAAGCGCAAGAACTACAAGAAGCTGCGCGGCCATCGCCAGCAGCTCACGCGCGTTGAGATCAAGTCCATCGATTAAGCAGAGGGAGGGAATACCATGGCTCATAAGAAAGGTCTCGGTTCTACCCGTAACGGTCGCGATTCCCGCGCTCAGCGTCTGGGCGTGAAGATGTTCGCCGGCCAGCAGGTCAAGACGGGCAACGTCATCGTCCGTCAGCGCGGCACCCACTTCCACCCCGGCGAGAACGTCGGCCGTGGCAAGGACGACACGCTGTTCGCGCTGTGCGACGGCACGCTCGAGTTCACGCGCGGTCAGAAGCGCCGCGTCCACGTTCGTCCGGAGGCGTAAAGCCAAACCGCGTGCGTGACATTCGTGCAATCGTGAAGCCCCCTGCCTGCCAGGGGGCTTTTTTCTTATACAATCAGGCAAAAGCAATGCGTAATGTGAGGAAGGCAGTTTCCCGTGTTCATCGATAAGGTTCGCATTCACGTCAAGGGCGGCGACGGCGGCGCTGGCTGCATGTCGTTTCGCCGCGAGGCGCATGTGCCCAAAGGCGGCCCCGACGGCGGCGACGGCGGGCATGGCGGAAACGTCGTGCTTGAGGCCGATGCCAGCGTGTCGTCGCTGATCGACTACCGTTTCAAGCATCATTTCAAGGCTGAGCGCGGCACGCACGGCAAGGGCAGCCGTATGCATGGATCTACCGGCGAGGATCTGGTGCTTAAGGTTCCCGTGGGTACCGTGGTGCACGAGTATTTCGAGGATAGCAAGGAAGTCGGCGAGCTGATGGCCGACCTGACGCACGACGGCGAGCGCATCACCGTGGCCGACGGC